>NZ_QWLE01000005.1:0-33458 GCF_009917365.1 Neglectibacter sp. X4
ACGGAGCGGGAGGTTTAGGATATGATTAGAGAGAAAATACAGCAGAAGGGGCGATACAGTAAACGCGCTTGAAAACCGGTACAGCCTGATTTTCAAGCATGCGGCCTTGCCGACTGTAAAGCCCTGCCGCGAGGTGTCGGGATGTCCGGGGATTTTGAAGAATGGAGCAGCGCGCAGTTAGCGCGCCGGGTGCGTCAGGGGGACGCGGATGCCTTTACGGCGCTTAGCGCCCGGTATCTGTGGCTGGTGCGGGCAAAGGCCCACAGGTTTTCCGGCGCCCATGCGCCGGAGGTGGAGGATCTGACCCAGGAGGGCCTTTGGGGGCTGTACACAGCGGCAGTATCCTTTGACGAAAGGGCCGGGGCTTCCTTTTCCACCTATGCGGGGGTGTGCATCTATAACCGTATGGCAAGCGCTGTGCGGCGCTATGGCAGCAGCGGCAACAGGACTTTGAACGAATCGGTTTCCCTGGACAGCGGCGATATGGCTTTCACCGTGGCAGGGGAAGATCCCGGGGCCGCGCTGGAGCTGCGGGAATGGCTTCACCAGCTTCGCCAAAGGCTGGAAGCGTCCCTTTCCCCTTTAGAACGCCGGGTGCTGGCGCTGTACCTCAGCGGCTGCCCCAGGCGGGAGCTACCGGAAAAGCTGGGGGTGTCCCAGAAGTCCTGCGACAATGCCCTGCACAGGGTGCGCAGCAAGCTGCGGGCCATGGAGTAAGCCGGGCTTGTACCCTATATATGCCCAGGTATGAGAGAAAACGGTGCAACTCCGTTGCGGGCAACAAGTATTACGGTAAAGCGAGGTTTCAAATCATGTATGAGGACAAGACCCTTACCTGCAAAGAGTGCGGCAGGGAGTTCGTGTTCACAGCCGGGGAACAGGAATTCTATGCGGAAAAAGGCTTTGCTAACCAGCCCCAGCGCTGCAGGGAATGCCGCCAAGCCCGCAAAAACCCAGGCCGTTCCCAGCGTGAGATGTTTACGGCTGTGTGCGCTTCCTGCGGGAAAGAGGCCCATGTGCCCTTCCAGCCCCGGGAGGATCGCCCTGTCTATTGCAGCGAGTGTTTCGCCGCTATGAAAGAGGAAACGGATTGACAAAGGGCCGGCGGGCAGAAGCCCCGCCGGTTTTGCTTTTTCTTCCTTTCTTTCCCGGATTTGCGGCGGTTGGGGGGTTGACAAAGTCTATATCCCATGGTATAATACCATTGTATTCTGATAGCACGAAAGATGAACTCGCAGTTTCTGTAAGTCATTGGAGCGTCTGATGATTTACACAAGCTGTGAGTTTTTTGTCAGGCACGGAGCACGGGCTTCTCCCCTCAAGGAAATTCCCGTTATCCGGCTCGGCTAGCCGGATACGCAATACTTTCTATGGAGGTGCCGATCATGAACGGTACAGTTAAATGGTTCAACGCAGAAAAGGGCTATGGCTTCATTTCCAACGACGAGGGCGGCGAGGACGTGTTCGTACATTTCTCCGCTATCCAGTCCGAGGGCTTCAAGACTCTGGAAGAAGGCCAGAAGGTCACTTTTGAAACCGAGCCGGATCCCAAGAACAGCGAGAAGCTGCGCGCTGTGAACGTGGTTAAGCTGTAAGTTTACCGCCCAGGCGCTAAAGGCCGGGCCTGCAAAAGCAGGCTCCGGCCTTTTTGCTATATCGTTGATAAGGCTTTTTTGATGAAACACAGGAAAGGGAGTGTTTGCCTTGCAGACCGGCATCAGCACCGCATGTCTGTACCCTATGGAAACGGAGAAGTCCCTGGAAATCCTCTTGGAGCAGGGGTACCGCTGTTTTGAAGTATTCCTCAACTCTGCCCGGGAAATGGAAAAGCCCTTTCTGCGGGAGCTGAAGGCCATGGGATCCTGCTATGGGGCAAGCTTTGTGTCTGTCCACCCCTTTACCGCTGCCATGGAATCCATGCTGCTTTTTGGGGACTATCCCCGGCGCACAGAGGAGGGGATGGACTTTTACCTGCGGTATGCAGAAGCCGCCGCCTATCTGGGGGCCGGATATTTCGTGGTGCATGGGCAGATGGAGGGCCACGGGAAGCTGAGCGACCAGGAATATTGGGAGCGCTTTGGGAACTTATACCGCAGGGCGGCAGGGACAGGCGCCCGCCCTGCCCAGGAAAATGTACGCAGGCTGAAAAGCGCCCGCCCGGCTTTCCTGCAGGGGATGCGCTCCTATTTGGGGGAGGACTGCGCCTTTGTGCTGGACGTAAAGCAGTGCAGGCTTTCCGGGTTTTCCATAGAGGATGTGGCAGGGGCTATGGGGGACAGGCTTTGCCATGTACATCTCAGCGGCTGCCGGGAGGGGGAGGCCTGCCTGCTGCCCGGGGCAGGGGATTTTGATTTGGCCGGGTTCCGCCGCCTGCTGGAGAGGGCAGGCTATCAGGGCGCAGTGGTGACAGAGGTGTACCGCAGCGGCTTTGGCGAGCCGGGCGAGCTGGAAAAATCCCGGGCGGTTCTGGAAAAGGCTTTTGGCTGTTAAGGGCGGCTGTCCGGGGGAATACACAAATTTTTTTGGGCCGCGCTTTCTTTTTTTCGCGGATCTTCTTGCATTTTCCCTATATTTCGTGTATACTTTTCAGACAGGGCCTTTGTGTCCCATATATTGTGGTTGACAGAAACACTCCGTTTTGCCCTCATAGGCAATGTGTTTACTTATAGAATACTTTTTGGGAGGTATCGGCTATGAAGTGTCCCTATTGCGGCTACAGTGAAAGCAGGGTGGTGGATTCCCGCCCCACCGATGAAGGCGAGCGCATCCGCCGCCGCCGGGAATGCCTGAAATGCGGCAAGCGCTTTACAACCTATGAGATCATTGAAAACGTGCCTATTGTCGTGATTAAAAAGGACAAGTCCCGGGAAACTTTCGACCGCAGCAAGCTGTTAAACGGCCTTCTGCGCGCCTGCGAGAAGCGGCCTGTCTCTGTGGACACCCTGGAGCGGATTGTGGACGAGATTGAGGCTTTGCTCCAGAACTCCCTGGACAGGGAGATTTCCTCCCAGCGCATTGGCACCTATGCCATGGAAAAGCTGAAGTCTGTGGACGAGGTGGCCTATGTGCGTTTTGCTTCGGTATACCGGCAGTTTAAGGATATCAACAGCTTCATGGAAGAGCTGAGCAAGATTATCAACAGCAAATCAAAATAAACGCGGAAAAGCGCCGGAGGGAGAATTTTCCCCCGGCGCTTTTTTGATTGCGGAGAACAGCCTATAGAGAGGCTACCGGCAAAGCTTTTAAAAAAGGGACTGATCCTAAAATCAGGGCGCGCTCACGCAGTTGGCGCTTTCCTGTGCCAGCTCTTCCAGCAGCTCTTTCACCACCACACGCTCGTCAAAGGGATATTTTTTTCCCTTAATCTCCTGGTAATCCTCGTGGCCCTTGCCTGCCAGCACCACAATATCCCCTTCCCCCGCGTTCTCCAGGCACCATTTGATTGCCGCCCGCCGGTTGGGGATCTCGATATATTTCCCGCTGGTTTTTGCCATTCCGGTTTTAATGTCCGCGATGATATCCATCACGTCCTCGTCCCGGGAATTGTCCTCTGTTATTACGGAGAGATCGGCCAGCCTGCCGCTTACCTCCCCCATCTCATACCGCCGCACCCGGGACCGGTTTCCTCCTGCGCCAAACAGGCAGATAAGCCTTGCGGGGTTATATTCCCGCAGGGTGACAAGCAGGTTTTCCATGGCAACGGCATTGTGGGCATAGTCCAGCAGCAGGGTGAAGGGGCCTGGCACCTCCACAGGCTCTACCCGCCCCTTTACCCGCACCTGCCCCAGGCCCTCCTCCATAGCGGCCTGGGGGATGCCCAACTGGTGGCAGCAGGCAATGGCTGCCAGGGCATTGCTGGCATTAAAACGTCCGGACAGGCCCACCTGGGCGGCGAACTGGAGAGCGCCGGACACCTGGAAGGTGATGCCCAGAAAGCCGGGCCGGTTTAGGTGGGCGCAGCCGCTTCCCTGATAATCTGCCCCCGTGCCGAAGCCAAAGGTCTTAACAGGGCAGGGGGCCTTTTCCAGCACGCCCATGACGGCCTCATCGTCAAAATTGCCTACAGCGGTTTCGCACATGGGGAACAGCAGGGCCTTGCTTTCCAGATACTCCTGCATGTCCTTGTGCTCTACCCCGCCAATGTGATCTTCGGAAAAATTTGTGAACACCCCGGCTTTAAAGGGGAATCCGTATACCCGGAAGTCCCGCAGGCCGATGGAGGAGGCCTCCATTACGCAGTATTCGCACCCGGCGTCTGCCATTTCCCGCAGGTATCTCTGCACCTCATAGCTTTGGGGGGTGGTGTTTTCAATCTGGGTCAGCTTATGGCCGATAAGCACCCCCACCGTGCCGATAATCCCGGTTTTATGCCCCGCAGCCTGCAAAATGGCCTGTATCATATAAGCGGTGCTGGTTTTCCCCTTTGTGCCTGTGATGCCGATAACCTGGATGTCCCCCTCTGCCGGGTTCCCGAAAAAGGCGGCGCTCATCAGGGCCAGGGCTTTTTTGGTGTCCGGCACCAGCAGCACCTGGGCGCCCGGGGCCTCCACAGGCTCTTCCGCCACAACCACCTTTGCCCCGGCGGCGCAGGCCTTGGCGGCATACTGGTGCCCGTCAGCGCTTGCCCCCCGCAGGCATACAAACGCGCAGCCCGGCAGGGCCTTCCGGGAATCGTACACAATATCTGTAACCTCCACGTCCTCAAAGCCCTGAAGCCCCAAGGCTTTTACCAGCCGCGATACCTTCATGCCAGCACTTCCTTCCGGTATTCTGATCTGTATTGTATGAGAATCCTGCTTATATCATACCTGCTTTTGAGCAGATTGTCAATGCGGCCTGGGCGGGGGGAGTGTCCAAAGCATGTGCCTTATGCCTCCGCGCCCTCCAGCAGGCGCAGCAGCAGGGCATTTGACACCAGGAAGCCTTCCGGGGTGAACCGGAGGGACTGGGGGGATATCCGGATAAGATGGGGCGGGCAGGTTTTGGCGTTTTCCAGCAGGCGGCGGAAGGCTCCCTTTCCGGCAGGGCCGAACCTTTCCCCGCAGCCTGCCTCGCTTAGCCCCTCTGTTAGGCGCAGGCGGAGCATGGCGTATTCCGGAAAAGATCCGCCCGGCCCGTCGTCCGCGGGTGCGGATCCCGCCAGGAAGCCCTCCAGATCCCGGGGAAAGTAAAACCGCCTGCCGTTTTGGAAGGAATGCGCCCCGGGGCCTATGCCCAGATACTCCTCCCCCTGCCAGTAAATAAGGTTATGGCGGCTTTCAAAGCCGGGGCGGGAGAAATTGCTGATTTCATACTGGAAGAAACCCTGACGGGCAAGCTCTTCCACGCAGAAAAGATACTCTTCGGCGGTTTCGTCCCCGTCTGGCAGAACAAGGCCCGCCGAGGCAAAGGGAGTGCCCGGCTCCACCTTCAGGATGTAGGCAGAGATATGCTGCACTCCCAAGCCAGAGGCAAACGCGATGGTGCGGCCCAGCTTTTCCCTGCTCCCGCCGGGCAGGCCCAGCATCATGTCCAGGGAAATATTCCGGAACCCAGCCCTTTGAGCGGCTTTCACAGCTTCCTCTACATTCTCCGGGCTGTGGGCACGGCCCAAGAGCTTTAGCTCTTCCCGGTCTGCCGACTGCATCCCCATGGAAAGGCGGGTGAACCCGGCTTCGGCCAGGGCGGCAAAAAAGGCCTCGTTCACATGGGTGGGATTTGCCTCCAGGGTGGCTTCCCCCGGAGGGGCAAGGGGGAAGGATTTTCTGGCCTGCCGGAGCAAACGGGAAAGCCGCTCTGGCCCCAGCAGGCTGGGGGTGCCGCCCCCAAAATAGATTGTAGTTATAGGCATACCCCCCCACTGGGCCAGCACTGCCTCTGTCCGGCGGACATAGGCATCCATGGCGCCCTCCTCGCAGGGCAGGGAATAAAAATCGCAGTAAGGGCATTTGCCCCGGCAGAAAGGGACATGGATATATAAGCCTGCCATATAGCGGCCTCCTCTTTATGGGTTTTCTCCTGCCGCTTTGGCAAAAAGGGCGGGATGCATCCGGCTGTAATGAAAAATGTATTGCTGGGCAAGGCCCGCGTTTTCCCCGAAATCCTCTGGGGAAAAGCCGGGAAGAAGGGTGTGCATGGCCCGCTTCATCCACACGTCCATGGGGAAGCACCGGGTTTTATGGAAGCCGTACAGCAGGGCGCATTCCGCCACCTTGGGGCCGACGCCCCTGATTTTTTGCAGCTCCCGGCGGCCCTCCTCCAGAGGGGCCTTGTCCACGGCTTCCAAGCTTACCTCTCCCGACGATACCTTTTGGGCCGCGTCTATGAGATATTTTGCCCGGAAGCCTGCCCGCAGAGGGGCAAGGCTTTCCGGCGTTTCCCCTGCCAGGGCCTGGGGGGAGGGGAATCCGGAAAGCCCTGTGCCAGGAATGGGGCTGCCCCAGCCCTGGCACAGCCGCTGGAGGATGCCCTTTATCCGGGGTATATTGTTGTTCTGGGAGATGATGAAAGAGCACAGGGCTTCCCAAGGATCCTGCCGCAGCAGCCGGATGCCCGGGGCAAAGGCGGCTGCCTCTGCCAGCACCGGGCTTAGGGCGCTGAGGGCCGCGCGCTTTGCCTCATAGTCTTCGTCCAGATCAAAGTATCCCCGCCAGAAGGAGTCAAATTCCGCCTGGGAACAGGAAAAGTGCTGCCTGCCCTGGGCTTCCCGCACAACCAGCGCTTTATCCTGTGCCACGCCCTGCCAGGCCCCCGGCTCTCCCGGCAGGGGCTGCCAGCGGAAGGCCTGGCCGCAGTCCAGGGTTTGGGCCAGGCTGAAGGAGGCGGGGATGGAGCAGAGGGGTTCTGTCATATGTTCGCCGCCTTTCTTTTTTTGTTAAATTTACAAAAAGTATAAATATGCATCATGAAAAAGCAGGGCGCAAGGGAGGATTTCCCGGCATTTCGCCCTGTTTCTTGCAGTATAGCACAAAAAAGGGGAAATGAACAGCCCCAAAACAGGGCAGGCAGGCAAAATTTCCCTATTTCCCGGCTGTATACTCTATGCGTTTCCTGCCGGGCAGGGGGCTTGACACAAGAATTTGTGGGAAAATATATTCCCTGGGTGGATATTGAATGGGGGAATTCCCTGCCATAAGTGTGGAAAAGCCCCTTTCTTTCCCTTTTCCACCGGGAAAACCCTTGGCGGACAAGGAGTTATCCACATTTTCCACAGAGTTTTCCACATTGGTTCACAAAGAGGGAAAGTGTTTTATGGAAACTGATGTTTGAGCCTGTTTTCCCCTTGCAAAAAGAATTTTTTTGCAAAAAAAGGGATAAATCCGCCTTCCCTGTATCAATTTTATGGGGAAAGTCAAAGAAACCGGGCTTTTGTCGGCTGGATTGCGCATTTTTATTTGAAATTTGCGGCAGAATACGGTACAATATAAGGGACATGATTTTCCCTGTTTCCCATGATAACCCCTGAAAAACTGTATTGCATGAAGAAATCCCCTTTTGTAAAGGATGTGCGC
Organism: Neglectibacter sp. X4; assembly: GCF_009917365.1. Classification (NCBI taxonomy): domain Bacteria; kingdom Bacillati; phylum Bacillota; class Clostridia; order Eubacteriales; family Oscillospiraceae; genus Neglectibacter; species Neglectibacter sp. X4. The sequence goes on from NZ_QWLE01000005.1 coordinate 7,491, forward strand.
CGGAAGTTGGAAAAGCAAAGAGGAAGCCGGACAGATGAAAACATCATAGCCGGGCGCAACGCTGTAAGCGAAGCCCTGCGGGCGGGCCGCACCATTGACAGCCTGTATATTTCCCGGGGAGAGGCAAGCGGCCCGGTGTTGGCCCTTGTGGCAAAAGCCAAGGAGGCCGGGGCCGCTGTGAAGGAAGTGGACATACAGAAGCTGAACCACCTGTGCCCCGGAGAGCATCACCAGGGCGTGGTGGCAGTGGCGGCTGTGAAGGAATATGCCCGGGTGGAGGATCTGCTGGCCCTGGCCCGGAAGCGGGGCGAGCCTCCTTTCCTGGTGATATGCGACGGGCTGGAGGATCCCCACAACCTGGGGGCTGTGATACGCTCTGCGGAATGCGCGGGCGCCCATGGGGTGATTATCCCCAAGCGGCGCAGCGTGGGGCTTACTTATGCTGTGGGCAGGGCCTCGGCAGGGGCTGTGGAGCATCTGCCTGTGGCCCGGGTGCAGAACCTGCCCCGGCTGCTGGAGGACTTACAGAAACAGGGCGTGTGGATATACGCTGCCGATATGGACGGGCAGCCCTGGGTGCAGGCGGATTTGACCGGGCCTTGCGCCCTGGTGATAGGCTCTGAGGGCCGGGGGGTAAGCCGCTTGGTGAAAGAAAAGGCCGACTTTGTGCTGTCCCTGCCCCAGATGGGCAAAATCAATTCGCTGAACGCCTCAGTTGCGGCAGGTGTGCTGTGCTGCGAGGCGGCCCGCCAGAGAAGCGGGCTGCAGGCGTTCAATCCCAAAAGGAGGGATCTCTAACACCATGGCAGAGAAACCGGATTTTACTTTGGAAGATATTCTGGCGGAAGAACGGGCGCGCCGGGAGGGCGCAGGGGAGATGGATCTGCCTGCCCCCCAGCCGCCAGATCCTGTCCCCGACAAACCTGCGCCCCCAAGGCAGGAGACCCCCGCAAAGGCCCCTGCCCAGCCCCGGCCTGTCCCTGTAAAAGCGCCCCAACCCGCTCCCCCTGCGGAGCCGCCTTTCCAGGAGGAGGAAATTTCCCCTGAGGAAGAACTGCCCCAGGAGAAGCCGAAAAAGAAGAAGAAAAAGTGGGGGCTTTTCGGCAGGCGGAAAAAGATGCCGGACTTTGACGAGGGCGAGGACATGTACTATGGCATCCAGCTAAAGCCTCTGGATGAATACCGCCTGGACAATGACGTGCCCGAGGACATGGCCCCGGGAGGGGACAGCTTTAAGGCGCTGTTTGACGACTCCACCACTGCCATTGATCAGGAGGTGGAGGAGAATTTCCAGCGCCTGCAGAAAGAGCGCCGCCGCCGGGTGGCAGAGGCCGTCCAGACTGCCGGGGTGGACGAGGAGCAGATAGCCGATGAATTCGGCGTGGTGGCCCCCATGCCTGTTACGGCCTTTGCGGCGGATCCCTATGCCCGCCAGCACGGGATCGACGTGGAGGGCGGGAAGAGAAGCCAGGAGGAACTGCCGGACATCCAGCGGGCCATGCTGGAAACCTCCTCCGACCAGACTATGGAAATCAAGCTGAATGTGCTGAACAACACCGTGGAACTGCAGCAGGTGCAGGAAGGCGGCGGGATGGAAGCGGCCACAGTCAGCGAGGAAACTGTCCACAAAATATTGGAATTCGCCCCAGCCCCGGAGGAAGTGCCAGAGCCTGCTTTGGAAGAGCACATGACTGGGGAAGTGATGCTGGAGCCGGAGGAAGCCCTCATGGAGGACGGGCTGGCACAGGAAGCCCCTGTGGGGCAGGAACCTGCCTACGCGGAAGAAGCACAGCCAGCGCCCCTCCTTTCAGAGCGGGAACCCCTTTCCGGAGAGGGACAAGCCGCGGAAGCAGGAGAGTCCTTGGCACAGCCAGCCCCGGAAGCAGAGCCTCAGGCCACTATCGAAATGCCCGCGGCCCCTCCAAGGCAGAAAGCGCCGCCCCCCAGGCCCATGGCGGAAATCCCCCGGGTGCAGAGCATATACGAATACCGCTCCCGGCGCATTGCCACCCATATCATCCATGCGGATGTGCTGCAAAGCGCCCTGCTGTCTGAATCTGAAGGGCTGCAGCAAGCCTTGCAGGCAGAGATGGAGGAGGCTGCGCCCCGCCGCAGGGTGAAGAACAAAAAGCTGGAGATAAATCTCCCTGAGGAGGAAATGCCCGCCCCGGATGTGGACACCGGAGAATCCATTGAGGACTATACTGGCCCGGAGGATGCAAAGTCCATTGCCCACGAGTTGCGGGGGGACATGCACGAGCTTTCCATGCGCATGATGATAACCGGGGTGTGTACCCTTATCCTGACTGTTGTGAACCTGATTTTCGGCGGGCGCTTCTCTGCCGGCGGGGATGTGGGTTCTATGCCCATTATCTTTATTATCCTGACTGTGGTGCTTGCCGGTGTGTCCATGGGTATTTGCTACCGCACAGTGGGCAACGGCTTAAAGGCCCTGTTCTCCCTCAGCGCCAACTCTGACAGCGCCTGCGCAGTGGCTGCGGTGGCGGTGGCGGTGCAGACCCTGGGAGCAGTTTTCTTCCAAAGCGATTTGGCAGACGGCAAGCTGCACCTGTACGCTGTTGTGCTTACTGCCCTGCTGTTCTTAAACGCGGCCGGAAAGCTGACCATGCTCCGGCGCATCCACAGCAATTTCCGGTTTGTCACCTCCCGGGAGCAGAAATACGCTGTGCGCACCTTTGATGACTACAACACCTCTTTGAAGATGACCAAGGATGTGGTGGCGGAAAAACCATTGGTAGCCTACCAGTGCAGGGCTGGCTTCTTAAAGCGCTTTTTAGAGCTTTCCTACAGCCCGGATCCCACAGAATCCTCCTCCCAGCTTATTGCGCCTATTGGGCTTTTGTCCTCCCTGGTGCTATGCATTTGCAGCCTGCTGGTGACGAAAAGCGTGTCCTCTGCCCTCAGCGCCCTGGCGGCGGCCTGCTGTGCCTGTGTGGCGGCAGGGAACATGCTGGCAGTAAACCTGCCTTTAAGCCGCCTGTGCAAGACGGCACGCCGGGCCGGGGCCATGGTGGTCAGCTATGAAGCCATTGAAAAGCTGGGGGACGTAAACGCTGTTGTGTGCGACGCTTCCGAGCTGTTCCCTCCTGGCACAGTGGTGCTGGGGGGCATTAAGACCTTTGGCAACCGCATTGGGGCTGAGGAAGCCATTATGTCCGCTTCCGCTTTGATGAAGGAAATCGGCGGCCCCCTTTCCAGCGTGTTTGACCAGGTTATCAGCGAAAACGAGGACGCTTTGCCGGAGGTGGAAAAGTTCCACTATGAGCCGGGAGGCGGCATTGTAGGCTGGGTGGATGGCAGGAAAATCTATATTGGCAATCGCGGCCTGCTTATCAACAACCGCATTGAAGTGCCTGCCCGGGAGGAAGAGACGCAGTATGCCTCCGGGAATAAGTCTATCATTTATATTGCGGTGGACGCGGCAGTTGCCGCCATGCTGGTGCTCACCTATGGCGCAGACCGCCGGAAGAAAAACGAGCTGCAGCGCATGGAGGACAGCGGCATTACGGTGCTTGTGCGCACTACGGATCCCAATGTTACCCCGGCGCTGGTGGCCCGGCTGTTTGGCATTGACACTGCCTCTGTGGGGATTCTGGACGGTCAGCTTGGTCAGGAGGCCCAGAAGCTGATGGAGGAGAAAATCCCCCGGGCAGACGCGCTGGTGGCCACAAAAGGCCGCATGGAATCTATGCTCAGCGTTATTTCCGCCTGTGTGGAGCAAAAGCGCATGACAGGCCTGCTGGTGGCAATCCAGTGCGCGGTGGTGGTGTGCGGCTTTATCCTGGTGGCCTTTATGGCCTGCTTTGGAGGTATGCGCCAGCTTTCTTCCTTTACCCTCTTTGTCTTTCAGGGCATTGGCCTGCTTATCCTGCTGGCCCTGCCCAAGCTGCGAAAATAATTACCCTGTAACTCAAAAACCGTATCCGGCTTTTTCACCGGGTACGGTTTTTTCATCATATGGGGACAAAGGCGTATAGCAGCAGCCCCAAAAACAGGCTGGCGGCATTGGCGGAAAGAGCACAGGCCATGCCGCGCTTCCAGCTCTTTTCCCGCAGCAGGAACACATAAGCCAGGGCTTCCACGATAAAGACTAGCGGCTCTGCCACAAAATACACCAGCAGGCTCAGCAGGTATATCCCGAATTCAGCCTGGGCCATGAGGAATGAAAGGCCCGTCTGGGTGAGGATGTTTATGAGGATAAACACAGCCCAGCTTCCTTTTCGGCGGTACCCGAAGCAGTAAAAGGCTATGCCCTCCACCAGCAGCGTGAACACGACCCGTATGCCTACCAGCAGCGGCTGGCGCCAGGGGGGCTGGCCGGGTATTACCTCCCTGCTGCCCACATCCAGGGTTACCAGATGGCTGTAGCCTTTATATTCGAGCCCGTCTGCGGGAATGTCCCAGCTCAGCCCTGTGCCCCGCACCTCCAGGGTGGTCTTTGTGGCATTCCAGAGAAGCTCTTCTTTTGGGTGTGCGGTCCACTCCTGAAGGTAGTCTACCCTATAGCGCCTTTCAAAGCCAATCTGTACCGCGCCTTCCAAGTGTATGCGGCCTTCGTTTATGCCGTCTGTTTTCACAATGTCAATGGTTAAATCCTCCGGCCCGCCGATTACAATAATCGTCATCTCTGGCCCCATCGCCCCGTTGGCGGCGGCTCCTACAGGCAGCAGGCACAGCAGGATTGCCGCCACCAGGGCTATGCGGAAGGCTTTCCTTTTCTCCAAAATCCAATCCCTCCTTTCCGCCTATGGCAAGGGGGGCTGTGTGCAGCACACAGCCCCCCTTTTTTCATATATTTAATTTCCCCAGCCCGCTGGGCAGATGGGAGTCCAGAGGGGCGCTAATCGCCAGTGGCGATTGTTCAGCGCTGGCCGAACCGGCAGGTGAGACCGATGCCCCTTTGGCGCGGGGTTTGAGGGCGGGAAGCCCCCAAGGCCTTTCCCTTACAGCAGCTCCAGAACTGCCATTTCGGCAGCGTCGCCCCGGCGGGGGCCAAGCTTTGTAACGCGGGTGTAGCCGCCGTTGCGCTCCGCGTATTTGGGAGCAATCTCTGTGAAGAGCTTGTTGGTCACGCCCTCCTTGGTGATGAAGCCCATAACCAGCCGCTTGTTGTGCAGGCTGTTATCCTTGGCAATGGTAATCATCTTTTCCGCCAAGGACTGCACTTCCTTGGCGCGGGTTACGGTGGTTTCGATCTTGCCGTTCTCAAAGAAGAACGTTACCAGGCCGCGCAGCATAGCCGTCCGGTGGGCAGTGGCCCTGCCCAGTTTTCTGGTTCCCGGCATGATATTCCCTCCTATCTATGGTCAAAAAACTTATTCGTCATCCTTACGCAGGCTGAAGCCCAGAGAAGCCAGCTTCCATATGACCTCTTCCAGCGATTTCCGCCCCAGGTTGCGCACCTTCATCATGTCCTCCTCAGACTTGCTGATGAGATCCTCCACGGTGTTGATGCCAGCGCGCTTGAGGCAGTTAAAGGAACGGACCGACAGATCCAGCTCCTCGATGGTCATTTCAAGAACCTTTTCTTTGCCGCCCTCATCCTTTTCCACCATGATCTCTGTGCTCTTGCCCTTATCGGACAAGTCCACAAACAGGTTCAGGTGGTCGGTGAGGACCTTGGCCGCAAGAGACACTGCCTCCTGCGCGTTGATAACACCGTTTGTCCAGACCTCCAGCGTCAGCTTATCATAGTCGATGCTTTGGCCCACGCGGGTGCTTTCCACGTTGAAATTAACCTTGAGCACAGGTGTGTAAATAGAATCGACCGCAATCTCCCCTATAACGCCTTCCGGCAGGTTCTGCTTGTTGCGCTCGTTCGAGACATAACCCCTTCCCTTATCAAGGGTCAGCTCCATATAGAGCTTGGCCCCGTCTCCCAGTGTGCAGATGTGCAGATCCGGATTGAGGATCTCCACCTCGCTGTCACTTTTAATCGAATCCGCTGTAACTACGCAAGGCCCTTCAGCGGAAACCTCAATGGTCTTGGGGCCGTCGCAGTGAAGCTTTGCCACAAGCCCTTTGATGTTCAGCACGATCTCGGTGACATCTTCCTTTACTCCTGGGATGGTGGAAAATTCGTGCAGCACGCCGTCAATCTTGATAGATTTCACGGCGACGCCCGGCAGGCTGGAGAGCAGCACGCGGCGCAGGGAGTTGCCCAGGGTGGTGCCGAATCCCCTCTCCAGGGGTTCTATGACAAACTTGCCATAGGTGCCGTTTTCGAGAATTTCCGCTATTTCAATTTTGGGTCTTTCTATCTCAATCATCCGCGATCCTCCTTTTACACAGCGCTAAAAATTGCCACAGCCTACTCTTACTTGGAGTACAACTCGACGATGAGCGTCTCGTCCACTTCCAGATCGATGTCCTCACGGGTGGGCATCTCGGCAATCTTCGCCTGCGCGTTGGGGGCGTCTACGTCCAGCCACTTGGGAGTGGGCCGGGCGGAGTTAGCTTCCAGCACAGCCTTGAATTTATCGCTCTGGCGGCTGCCGTCCTTAATGGCAACAGTCTCGCCGGGCTTACAGAGATAAGAAGGGATATCCACTTTCTTGCCGTTTACCGTGTAGTGCCCATGAACCACAAGCTGGCGGGCCTCGGCACGGGAGTTTGCCCAGCCGCAGCGGTACACCACGTTATCCAGGCGGGACTCCAGTAAAATCAGCAGGTTGTCGCCAGCCTTGCCGGGCATCTTGGTGGCCATTTCGTAGTAGTGGTGGAACTGGCCTTCCAGCACGCCATAGAAACGGCGGGTCATCTGCTTGGCGCGAAGCTGCAGGCCATATTCGGATGTCTTTTTGCGGCCCTGGCCATGCTGGCCGGGGGCATATGCCCGGCGGCTGATGGCACACTTGTCTGTGTAGCACCGCTCGCCCTTGAGGAACAGCTTCTGGCCCTCGCGGCGGCACAGCTTGCACACGGCTTCTGTATATCTTGCCATATTCTGAGTAACCTCCTAATTATTGCTGCATTTACACGCGTCTTCTCTTGGGAGGACGGCATCCATTGTGGGGGATGGGCGTAACGTCTTTGATCATGGAGACGTCCAGGCCCGCTGCCTGCAGGGCGCGGATAGCGGCTTCACGCCCGGCGCCAGGCCCCTTTACATAGACCTCTACAGACTTCATGCCGTGTTCCATAGCCAGGCGGGCGGCAGTCTCAGCGGCAGTCTGCGCGGCGAAGGGGGTGGACTTGCGGGAACCGCGGAAGCCCAGCTCGCCGGAGCTTGCCCAGGAGATTGCGTTGCCCTGGGTGTCGGTGATGGTGACGATGGTGTTGTTGAATGTGGACTGGATATGGGCTGCCCCGCGCTCGATATTCTTACGCTCGCGGCGGCGGCGCACCGTACCCTTTACGCCCTTTTGTGCTGCCATGTGATAAACCCCTCCTTACTTCTTCTTGTTAGCCATTGTCTTGCGGGGGCCCTTGCGGGTCCGGGCGTTTGTCTTGGTGCGCTGGCCCCTTACGGGCAGGCCCTTGCGGTGGCGCACGCCCCGGTAGCAGCCGATTTCAATAAGGCGCTTGATATCGAAGGCCACGTCGCGGCGCAGATCGCCTTCCACATGGCAGTTCTTGTCGATATAGTCCCTGAGCTTCGCAGTGTCGTCCTCAGAAAGATCGCGCACGCGGATGTCGGGGTTTACGCCGGTATTGGCGCAAATGTTAGAAGCGGTCTTACGGCCGATGCCATAGATATAGGTCAGCGCGATTTCAATGCGCTTGTCTCTGGGCAGGTCGATACCGGAAATTCGAGCCATTGTTACACCTCCAAAAAATTAGCCCTGGCGCTGCTTGTGCTTGGGGTTGTCACAGATGACCATGACCTTGCCCTTGCGCTTGATGATCTTGCATTTTTCGCACATCTTCTTCACAGAAGGCCTTACTTTCATAACTTTACCCTCCTTGGTACGGGTTGTTTCTCACTATCGCTTACTTAGAACGCCAGGTGATGCGCCCTTTGGTAAGGTCGTAAGGAGACATCTCCATGGTGACCTTATCCCCCGGCAGGATGCGGATGAAGTTCATGCGCAGCTTGCCGGAAATGTGGGCCAGCACCGTGTGGCCGTTTTGCAGCTCAACCTGAAACGTCGCGTTGGGCAGGGCTTCTTTCACAATGCCCTGCACTTCAATTACGTCCTGCTTTGACATTAGGCAAAAACCTCCGTACTTACGATTTCCCCGCCCTGTCCCGGAAAGGCCGGAGGGCGGAACGTATTTGTCGATTGGTTCTCAGGGCTTCCTCGGGAAGCACCGTGGCGGTAGCCGCCACATGGAACGGCTTCTTGCGCTTGGGCCTCTCCAGGGGGCGGCGCTTGCCGTCGCACACCCAGAGGCATGGCCCCTCCGTTCCCAGCACTGCCAGGAAATCCCCTTTGTCACGGCCTGCTATAGACCTGACCACCTGCCCCCGTTTTATTTCCATCCCGCACCCCTCAGTCCAGCCGGGTGAGGATAACGGGGCCGTCAGGGGTGATAGCCACTGTGTGCTCAAAATGGGCTGACAGGGAATGATCCCTTGTCACAGTGGTCCAGCCGTCCTTTAATACCTCTATTTCTTTGCGGCCAAGATTTATCATAGGCTCTATGGCTATGGTCATCCCGGCCTGCAGCCGCACCCCCCTGCCGGAGGTGCCGTAATTGGGGACGCTTGGGTCTTCGTGCAGCTTCGCACCTACTCCGTGGCCGACAAATTCTCGTACCACCGAGTAATTGCGAGCTTCGACATACCCCTGCACTGTGCTGCCGATATCCCCCAGGCGGTTGCCGGGGCGGGCCTGCTCAATGGCTTTAAACAGCGCCTGCTCGGTAGCGTCCAGCAGCGCCTGCGCTTCCCCGCTTATTTCTCCGCAGGGGAAGGTCCAGGCGTTGTCGCCGTGAAACCCCTTATAGCAGGCCCCCACGTCTATGCTGACGATGTCGCCCCGCTTCAAGATGGTTTCCTTTTTGGGTATGCCATGGATCACCACGTCGTTTACAGATATACATGCGCTGGCCGGAAAGCCGTTATAGTGCAGGAAGCTGGGGGTAGCCCCCATTTTCGTGATATAGCTGTGCACTATTTTGTCCAGCTCCCATGTGGAGGTGCCGGGCTGTACAGCCTCACCGGCAAGGCGTAGTGCTGTCTGCGAGATTTTCCCGGCCTTCCGCATAATGGAAAGCTCCCGGCTCGTTTTCAGCACGATCATGAAAGATCCTCCAAAGCCTCCAATACCAGCTTGGTGGTTTTCTCCACCTCATCCTGGCCATGAACCACCAGCAGCTTGCCCTGGTTGGAGTAATACTCCTTCAAAGGCTCTGTCTGGGTGTGGTACACTTCCAGGCGTTCCTTCACTGTATCCGGGTGGTCGTCCTTGCGCTGAACAAGGGTGCCGCCGCAGCTATCGCATTTGCCTTCCTCCTTGGGCTGTTTGTACTGCACATGGTAGGAAGAGCCGCAGGCTTCGCAGACACGGCGTCCGGACATGCGGGAGACGATCTCTTCGTCGGGTACTTCAATATCCAGTACCGCGTCGATCTCCACCCCCATGGCGTCCAGAGCCTCGGCCTGAGGGATGGTGCGGGGGAAGCCGTCCAGGATGAACCCGTTCTGGCAGTCCTCCTCAGAGAGGCGGTCTTTGATGATGCCGATGAGGATTTCATCAGGCACAAGCTGGCCGCTTTCCATATAGCTCTTGGCTTTCAGCCCCATCTCTGTGCCGCTTTTCAGCGCTTCACGGAGGATATTCCCCGTGGAGATTGTGGGTATATTTTTCTTCTGGCAAATAATTTCCGCCTGGGTGCCTTTGCCGGCGCCCGGGGCACCTAAAAGAATCAGCTTCATAGCAAAACTCCCTTTCTCAAATACCCGCCGGAGCCGCCCCCGGCGGCGTTTTGCACGCCTGCCCTTTGGGGGTCTCCTGCGTTATCCGGGGAGCGCTCTTTTGGCTGGGCAGATTCCCAGCCGGTAAGCAGCCCCCGTTTCTACCAGTCTGCGGGGTACTGCCTTAATCCAAGAAGCCCTTGTAATGGCGCATCATCATCTGGGACTCCAACTGCTTCACAGTCTCCAGCGCCACGCCAACAATAATGATGACGGAGGTGCCGCCTAAGGACAGGCCGCTCATGCCGGTGATATTGGTGAAGATGATGGGGATGAGGGCCACGAAGGCCAGGAACAGCGCGCCAATCAGGGTTACTTTGGAGAGGATTTTGGCGATGAAATCCGCCGTAGGCTTGCCGGGACGGAGGCCCGGAATCGTGCCGTTGCTCTGGCGGAGATTATTGGCCATTTCCAGTGGGTTATACTGGACGGACATATAGAAATACGCGAACATCACGATCAGCAGGAAATACAGGATGATATAAACCCATCCGGTCTGTTGGAAGGCATTCAGGACAGAGGCCCAGAAGGAGCCTTCAGCGGGATGCGCGAAGAACTGGACGAACTGGGGAATGGACAGGATGGCGCTGGCGAAGATAACGGGCATAACGCCGCTCATAGCCACCTTGATGGGCAGGAACGTGCTCTGCCCGCCGTACATCTTGCGGCCTACCACCTTTTTGGCATACTGCACCGGGATGCGCCGCTCGGCTTCGTTCATAAAGACGATAACCCAGATGACCACCAGGAACAGCACGATGAACAGGGGGGCCAGCACCAGGAAGTGCCCGGCTGTAGAGGGGCTGTCCAGGCCCAGCTTGAAATACTGCCAGACAGATCCGAAGGTGACGGGAAGCCTTGCCACAATGCCTGCAAACAGGATCATGGAAATGCCGTTGCCAATGCCCTTCTCGTTAATCTGCTCGCCCATCCACATAATGAGGGCTGTGCCTGCCGTAAAGGCCAGAACAATGACAAAGCCTACAAACACGCCGCCTGCCCCGGCAGTGTACTTCACAATGCCGGAACTGCGCAGGTAGATATAATAGGCCACGCCCTGGATAAGCCCCAGGCCCACAGTGACAAACCGGGTGATGGTGGCAATCTTCTTGCGCCCCTCCTCGCCTTCCTTCTGCAAGCGCTCTAAAGCAGGGATGGCGATGGTCAAAAGCTGCATAATGATGGAGCTGTTGATATAGGGGGTAATGCCCATGGCGAACAGGGAGGCATACTGGAACGCGCCGCCTGTCAGCATGTTGATATAGCCCAGGGCTGTGTTGGCGCTCGCGCTCTCCATCAGGGCCTGTAAGCTATTCATGTCTAAAAACGGAATGGGAATCACAGAGCCAAAGCGGAACGCGATGATGATAAACAGGGTAAACAGCATCTTTTTCCGCAGATCCGGTATCCGCCACGCGTTTTTTATCGTGTTCAGCAACTCAGATCACCTCGGCCTTCCCGCCAGCGGCTTCGATCTTGGCTTTCGCCGCCTCAGAGAAAGCACTGGCCTTTACGGTAAGCTTTTTTGTCAGCTCCCCGTTTGCAAGGATCTTCACGCCGTCGCCGCACTTCTTGATAATGCCTGCTTCCATGAGAGCGGCAGCGTCTACCGCGGCGCCGTCCTCAAAGCCGTTCAGGCTTCCCACGTTTACGGAAACGATGTCCTTTGCGAAAATATTGTTAAAGCCGCGCTTGGGGATACGCCGCTGCAGGGGCATCTGGCCGCCTTCAAAGCCGGGCCGCATGCCATGGCCTGCCCGGGCCTTCTGGCCCTTGTGGCCCTTGCCGGCGGTCTTGCCGGTGCCAGCGCCATAGCCTCTGCCAATGCGCTTACGCTCTTTTGTAGCGCCGGGCGTAGCTGTTAGCTGATTGAGCTTCATTGTCACGCACCTCCTTAAAGCTTACTTACTGACTGTGACCAGATGGCCTATTTTCTTAATCTTGCCCTGGGTCTGGGGGTTGTCGGGCTGCTCCACGCAGTCCCCCACCTTTTTAAGCCCCAAAGAGAGGGCTGTGGCTATTTGATCCTTCTTGCAGCCAATCAGGCTCTTTACCAAAGTGATTTTCACCTTCAAGCCCTCCTTTTTACAGAATTTCCTTCACGGTCTTCCCGCGGATGGCGGCCACCTCTTCTGCAGTGCGAAGCTGGGTAAGGCCAGCCATGGTGGCACGCACCACGTTGCAGGGGTTGTTGGAACGCAGGGCCTTAGTGCGGATGTCCTTAATGCCCGCGCTTTCCACCACAGCACGCACAGGGCCGCCGGCGATAACGCCGGTACCGGGGGCGGCGGGCTTCAAAATCACCTTGCCGGCGCCAAACTCGCCCACAATCTCGTGGGGGATGGTGCTGCCTCTGAGGGCAATCTTTGTCAGGTTCTTCTTGGCGTCCTCAATGCCCTTGCGGATAGCGTCGGGCACTTCGGCGGCCTTCCCGATGCCAAAGCCCACGGTGCCCTGGCCGTCGCCTACTACAACAAGGGCGGAAAACTTCATTACGCGGCCGCCCTTTACAGTTTTGGCTACGCGGTTGATGGAAACCACGCGCTCCTGCATATCCAGTGTCGTTGCGTCGATATTACTAGCCAAAATGGTATTCCTCCTTCTTAGAAGTTGAGGCCGCCCTCGCGGGCGCCTTCGGCCAGCTCTTTGACGCGGCCGTGGAAGATATAACCGCCGCGGTCAAAGACCACATTGGTAATGCCTTTTTCTGCTGCCTTTTCCGCAATCATCTTGCCCACCTTGCGGGCCGCTTCCTTGTTGCCGCCCTTGCCCTCAAAGCTCTTGTCCAGGCTGGAGGCCGCGCACAGGGTGCGTCCGGCTGTATCGTCGATAATCTGGGCGTAAATGTTTGTAGAGGAGCGGAACACATTCAGCCGGGGCCGCTCTGCAGTGCCGGCTATTTTGCCCCGCACCCTCTTGTGGCGGCGCAGGCGCGCTTTATTTGTATCTGCCTTATTGACCATTTCTTCTCAACTCCTTAACCATTAGCCTTTAGCGCCCTTGCCGGCCTTGCCTTCCTTATGGCGCACATACTCGCCCTGATAGCGGATGCCCTTGCCCTTATAAGGCTCGGGGGGCCGTTTCTCGCGGACTTCCGCCGCAAACTGCCCGACCTTCTGCTTATCAATGCCGGAAATGACAATGGTGTTCTGGTTCGGGGCCTCGATCTTGATGTCCTCGTTTTCCGAAACGATCACCTGATGGGAATAGCCCAGGTTCATTACCAGGTCTTTCCCCTGCTTCTGCACACGGTAGCCAACGCCCTGCACATCCAGGGTTTTGGAGAAGCCTTCCGTTACGCCCAGCACCATGTTCTGCACCAGGGTCCGGGTCAGGCCGTGCAGGGAACGGGATTCCTTCTGGTCATCCGGGCGGGTGACTAAGATTTCCTCCCCTTCCTTCTGGATGGTGATAACCGGGTTGAAGCTCTGGGTCAGGGTGCCCTTAGGCCCCTTCACTGTAACAACGCTGCCGTCAATTGCAACATCGACGCCGGCGGGAATATTTATGGGTTTTCTTCCAATTCTCGACATATTCGCGCACCCCCTCTTTTTACCAAATGAATGCCAGCACTTCGCCGCCGACATTTGCCTTCCTGGCGGCCCTGTCCGTCATGATGCCATGGCTGGTGGAAACAATGGCCACGCCCAGGCCCTTCATAACCTTGGGCAGTTCCTCCACGCCGCTGTAAATCCGCAGGCCGGGCTTTGAAACACGCTTGAGGCCTTTGATAACCGGCGTGCGGCCGGCAGCATACTTCAGGGTGATGGTGATAACGCCCTGCTTGCCGTCCTCTGCCACGGTGAAGTTTTTAATATAGCCCTCGTCCAGCAGAATCTGGCAGATGGACTTTTTCATGTTAGAGGCAGGCACCTCCACGGTATCGTGCTTCGCGGACTGGGCGTTGCGGATACGGGTGAGCAGATCGGCGATTGTATCTGTAACTTGCATAGCTTTACCTCCTAATGTTTACCAGCTTGCCTTCTTTACCCCGGGGATTTCGCCCTTATAGGCAAGCTCCCTGAAGCAGATGCGGCAAATACCGAATTTCCGAAGGTAGGCATGGGGCCTTCCGCAGATCTTGCAGCGGTTGTATTCCCGCGTGGAGAACTTCTGCCCGCGCTGCTGCTTGATTTTCATAGAAGTCTTGGCCACAGTAAACCCTCCTTATCTTGTAAACGGCGCGCCCATCAGCGTCAAAAACTCACGGGCTTCTTCGTCTGTATGGGCGGTGGTAACAAAGCAGATATCCATGCCGCGCACCTTATCCACCTTATCATAGTCGATTTCAGGGAAGATGAGCTGCTCTTTGATACCCATGTTGTAATTGCCCCTGCCGTCAAAGGAATTGGGGTTGATGCCCCGGAAGTCGCGGACACGGGGCAGGGCCGCGTTAAAGAGCCTGTCTAAAAACTCATACATCCGCTCTCCTCTGAGCGTCACCTTCACGCCAATGGGCATGCCTTCACGCAGCTTGAAGTTCGCAACGGACTTCTTTGCTTTGCACACCACGGGCTTCTGGCCCGTTATCTTCATCAGGTCGCCGCTGATAGCGTCGATAACCTTCAGGTTGTCTTTGGCTTCGCCCGCGCCTACGTTGATGACTATTTTCTCCAGCTTCGGAATCTGCATAACGCTCTTGTAGCCGAACTTCTTCATAAGAGCGGGGGCAACCTCAGCCTTGTAGAAATCCTTCATTCTTGCCATGTGTTCTTCTCCCTCCCTTACAGCGACTCGCCGCATTTCCTGCAAATGCGCTCTTTGGTGCCGTCCTGCAGGACTTTGTGGCCTACGCGGGTGGGCTTTCCGCAGCGGGGGCATACCACCTGCACCTTGCAGGCGTAAATGGCGCTTTCGGCCTTGATGATGCCGCCAGGCTCACCCATTCTGCGGGGCTTCACATGCTTCTGCACAAAGTTTGCGTTCTCTACGATGACCTTGCCCTCTTTGGGGCTTACCTGCATGACCTTGCCTTTCTTGCCGCGGTCTTTGCCGCTTAAGATCACAACGGTATCGCCGGTTTTCACATGAACCTTATTATTCATCTTACGCGCACCTCCATCAAAGCACTTCCGGTGCCAGGGACAGGATCTTCAGATATTCCCTGTCGCGCAGCTCGCGGGCCACCGGCCCAAAGATGCGGGTGCCCCTGGGGTTCTTGTCGTCACGGATAATAACGGCCGCGTTCTCGTCAAAGCGGATATACGTGCCGTCCTCGCGGCGCACGCCGGAAGCGGATCTGACGATAACCGCCTTTACCACGTCGCCCTTTTTCACTACGCCGCCGGGGGCCGCCTTCTTCACGGAAGCCACCACCACGTCGCCTATATTGGCATACCTCCTGCCGGTGCCGCCCAAGACACGGATGCACATAAGCTCCTTTGCGCCCGTGTTGTCGGCCACCTTGAGGTAAGACTGCTGTTGAATCACAGTACGTTCCTCCTTTGCTTACAAAGCCAAATAATTTCGTAACAAGCCTGTAAAAGCCTTACTTGGCCTTCTCGATGATCTCGACCAGGCGCCATCTCTTGTCCTTGGAAAGGGGGCGGGTCTCCATAATGCGTACCCGATCTCCCACGCTGCATGTGTTCTCCTCGTCGTGGGCCTTGCGCTTCACAGTGCGCTTGATGACCTTGTTGTAAATGGGGTGCTTCACGCTGTCCTGAATGGCGACCACCACGGTCTTGTCCATCTTGTTGCTGACTACCCGGCCGACAGCGGTTTTTCTCATATTTCTAGCTTCGCTCACGTATTTTATCCTCCCTTCCCTTATGCGTTCCCGGCGCTGAGCTCATTCTCGCGGATGACGGTTTTCACCCGGGCAATGTCCCGCTTGACAGCGGAGATACGCATGGGGTTGTCGAGCTGATTGATAGCGAGCTGGAAGCGCAGGTTGAAAAGCTCGGCCTTCAGGTCCTGAAGCTTGCTGTTCAGCTCGTCAGCGGTCAATTCTCTGATCTCTGAAGCTTTCATTTTCTACGCCTCCGTTTCTTTAGCTACGAATTTGCACTTGACCGGCAGTTTATTTGCCGCAAGGCGGAGGGCCTCCCTGGCGGTGGCTTCGGGCACGCCGCCCAGCTCAAACATAACGCGGCCGGGCTTTACCACGGCTACCCAGTATTCGGGGGAACCTTTACCGGAACCCATGCGGGTTTCGGCGGGCTTCTGGGTTACGGGCTTATCGGGGAAAATCTTAATCCAGACCTTGCCGAAACGTTTGCAGTAACGTGTCATGGCAACACGGGCGGCCTCGATCTGGTTAGATGTGATCCAGGCAGGCTCCAAAGCCTGCAGGCCAAAATCACCGTAGGTGACAGTGTTGCCCCGAAGGGCCTTGCCCTTCATGCGGCCGCGCTGGACGCGGCGGTATTTAACGCGCTTTGGCAGTAGCATTTACCTGCGCCCTCCTTCCCTTTTGTCTGTACGGCGGCGGTCGCCGTCACGGCGATCCCGGCGGTCGCGGCGGTCTTCCCGGCGGGGGCGCTCGGGCCGCTCGCCCCGGTTGTCATTCAAAACCTCGCCCTTATACAGCCACACCTTTACGCCTACCCGGCCATAGGTGGTGGCAGCCTCCGCAAAGCCGTAATCAATGTCGGCCCGCAGGGTCTGCAGGGGGATGGTGCCGTCGTGATACTCTTCGCTACGGGCAATGTCCGCGCCGTTCAAACGGCCGGAAACCTTTGTCTTGATGCCCTTGGCGCCCAGGCGCATGCTGCGGCCGATGCAGCCCTTCATGGCCCGGCGGAAGGAGATGCGGCGCTCAAGCTGGGAGGCGATGTTCTCTGCCACCAGTTGTGCGTCCAGGTCAGGCTGGCGCACCTCTACGATATTGATGACAACGGGTTTCCCCAGCATCTTCTCGCACTGCTGCCGCAGCTTCTCAATCTCCGCGCCGCCCTTGCCGATAACCATGCCGGGCTTGGCGCAGTGGATGTGGATGCGCACCTTGGACGCATCGCGCTCAATCTCTATTTTCGGGATGCCTGCGGAGTAGAGCTGCTTTTTCAGGGCTTTGCGCAGGTTGTAGTCCTCTACCAGGGTGTCGCCGAACACGTTGTCCTTGGCGAACCACCGGGAATCCCAGTCTTTAATAACGCCCACACGCAAACCGTGGGGATTAACTTTTTGTCCCATAACTTTGCCTCCTTACCGCTTACTCTTTTTCCTTCACCACGATGGTGATGTGAGAGGTTCTCTTCAGCACCCGAAAAGCCCTGCCGTGGGCGCTGGGCCGGATCCGCTTGAGGATGGGGCCGGGCGTCACATAGCACTGGGAAACATAGAGGCTCCCCTTATCCATGTTGAAGTTGTTCTCCGCGTTTGCCACGGCAGACTTCAAAAGCTTCTGCAGGTCCTCACAGGCTGCCTTGGGTGTGTGCTTCAAGATAGCGGCGGCAAGGTCAACCGGCTTGTTGCGGATGAGATCCAGCACGATAGAGACCTTGCGGGGAGAGATACGGGTATAGTTCAAAACTGCTTTCGCTTCCATTTACTCTCTGCTCCTTCCTTACTTGGTCGTCTTCGAGCCGGCGTGCCCTTTAAAGGTACGGGTGGGGGCAAACTCTCCCAGCTTGTGCCCCACCATGTCCTCGGTGATATATACGGGGACGTGCTTGCGCCCGTCGTGTACCGCAATGGTGTGGCCCACGAAATCGGGGAAAATCATAGAGGCGCGGCTCCATGTTTTCACAATCTTCTTCTCCCCGGCCTCGTTCATGGCCTGTACCCTTTTCAGCAGCACGGGCTGTACGAAAGGTCCTTTTTTCAGACTTCTGCTCATATTCTGTTCGCTCCTTTCCCGTGCTTACTTGCCGTTTCTTCTGCGCACAATGAACTTGTCGCTGCGGTTGTGATGCTTGCGGGTCTTGTAACCCAGAGCAGGCTTGCCCCAGGGAGTGACAGGCCCGGGACGGCCCACAGGGCTTTTGCCCTCGCCGCCGCCATGGGGGTGGTCGTTGGGGTTCATAACGGAACCGCGCACAGTGGGACGCCAGCCCATGTGGCGCTTGCGCCCGGCCTTGCCCAGCTTCACGTTCTCATGGTCGATGTTGGAAACCTGGCCGATGGAGGCCATGCAGGACTCAGGCACGTTCCGAAGTTCGCCAGAGGGCAGACGCAGCAGGGCCATGCCGTTTTCCTTTGCCATAAGCTGGGCCATGATGCCCGCGGCTCTTGCAAGCTGGGCACCCTTGCCGGGATACAGCTCTACGTTGTGGATAAAGGTGCCTACGGGGATGTTCTTCAGGGGCAGCGCGTTGCCGGGCTTGATGTCGGCGTCGGCCCCGGACACCACCTTGTCCCCGGCCTTCAGGCCATGGGGGGCCAGGATATACCGCTTTTCGCCATCCTCATATTCCACCAGGGCGATGAAAGCGGAGCGGTTGGGATCGTATTCGATGGAAAGCACGGTAGCGGTCATGTCGTGCTTCTGGCGCTTGAAGTCGATAATGCGGTACTTCTTGCGGTTGCCGCCGCCGCGATGGCGGACGGTAATGCGGCCGTAGCTGTTGCGGCCCGCCTTCTTGTCCAGGGGGGCCAGAAGGCTTTTCTCCGGCCCGTTTTTGGAAAGGCCCGTGTAGTCCGTTACGGACATGTTGCGCCTTGCCGCCGTGGTCGGCTTGTAATTCTTAATTGCCATTTTTTGTTTCACTCTCCTACTATTTGGCTTTGCGGGGGCGGCATTCTCCCCCATTCTTGCCGCAGCGTGCAACGTGACGCAATGCTAATGCGAAGCATTTGCATTTGTGCATATCCAAGACGCGGGTCCGTTCGCTCTGCTCACTGCCTGTGAGGGAACAGTCCGCGCGTAATCAGGATTCCGCGCTCACGCTGCACCACGCGTTCTCCGCGTGGCTTCCGAAGTTATAAAAGCTTGTTTCAAACCGGGACTTCCGGGAGCACCCCGGGTACGCGATGGCTCGCCTGAGCCGCGCAATCCCTATTGCGCGGCGGAAGCTTTCCGCTTCTGCTGCCCGCGTCCCGGGTGCAGCGTCACGCTGCTAGACCATGCTCTCGAAGAACTCAATGGTCTTGCTGTCCTCGGTGAGGGTGACCACAGCCTTTTTCCAGCAGCGGGTGTATCCCTCGAAACGGCCCTGCCGGCGCATCCGGCCCCGCACATGCAGGGTGTTCACTTTCTGCACCTTTACGCCGAACAGCTCTTCTACAGCTCTCTTTACATCTATCTTGGTAGACTTCTTGTCAACCTCAAAGGTGTACTTCTTCTGGGTGGTGCCATCCATCGTCTTTTCTGTGATGATGGGGCGGATAATGATGTCCTGTGCCGCCATTACGCATACACCTCCTCAATTTTCGCCACCGCGTCTTTGACCACGATGAACTTGTCTGCGCCCAGGATGTCGTACACGTTCAGGGTGTTCACCTGGGCGGTCTTGACGCCGGGGATGTTCCGGGCGGAAGCGATAACCTTCTCGTCCACGGTATCCAGCACAATCAGCGCCTTCTTCTCGCTGCCCACTGCCTTGAGCATGGCTGCGATGGTCTTGGTCTTAAACTCGCTGGTGCTGATCTGGTCGAGCACGATCATCTCGCCGTCCTGCACCTTAGAGGAAAGGGCGGACTGCATAGCCAGCCTCTTTACTTTCTTATTCAGCGTGTAACGGTAGCTCCGGGGCTTGGGGGCGAACACGACGCCGCCATGGGTCCACTGGGGCGCCCGGGTGCTGCCCTGCCGGGCATGGCCTGTGCCCTTCTGGCGCCAGGGCTTGCGGCCGCCGCCGGAAACCTCGGAACGGGTCAGGGCGGACTGAGTGCCCTGCCTTTGGTTTGCAAGATAGCATTTTACCATGTCGTTCATAACGGACACGTTGGGGGTGATGCCAAACACGGCTTCGCTCAGCTCCTGCTGGCCCACTTCCTGCCCCTGCATATTCAAAACTGCGATAGTAGGCATTCTCATTTCCTCCTTCCCTTATGCTTTCACAGTGTCGCGGACAACTACGATGCCGCCGTTGGGGCCGGGGATGGCGCCCTTGATGGCAATGAGGTTGTTTTCCGCGTCCACTTTTGCTACTGTCAGGTTCTGCACGGTAACCGTCTCAGCGCCCAGATGGCCGGCCATCTTCAGGCCCTTCCATACGCGGGAGGGAGAAGAGCACGCGCCGCTGGATCCGCCGTGGCGCACCACAGGACCGGAACCATGGGATTCCTTCAGGCGGTGGAAGTTCCAGCGCTTGATAACGCCTGCGTAGCCCTTGCCCTTGCTGGTGCCGGTTACGTCCACCTTTTCCCCTGCCTCGAACACGTCGGCCTTAATCAGGTCGCCAACGTTCAGGCCGCTGATGTCCTCCAGCCGAAGCTCTTTGAGGGTTTTCTTGGGGGCCGCGTCGCCCTTCTTGAAGTGCCCCATGAGAGGCTTGCTCACGCGCTGGGGCTTCTGGTCGCCAAAGCCCACCTGCACGGCCTCATAGCCGTCGTTTTCCAGGGTCTTTTTCTGCGTTACCACGCAGGGGCCGGCCTCTACCACTGTTACAGGGATGACCTTGCCCTTTTCATCGAAGATCTGCGTCATGCCAATCTTCTTGCCGATGATGCCTTTTTTCATGTCTTGCCTTTCCTTTCTACTCCGGGGGATTTTCCCCATCAGGTTATTGGTTGGGTTTCCCCAACATGACCCTCCGTCTCGGTAGGTTGAAAACCGC
Organism: Neglectibacter sp. X4; assembly: GCF_009917365.1. Lineage (NCBI taxonomy): Bacteria > Bacillati > Bacillota > Clostridia > Eubacteriales > Oscillospiraceae > Neglectibacter > Neglectibacter sp. X4. Next base: position 28,035 of record NZ_QWLE01000005.1, read on the forward strand.
GGCCGCTTTACAGCTTGATTTCGATTTCAACGCCGGCGGGGAGCTCCAGGCCCATAAGGGCTTCCACAGTCTTGTTGCTGGGCCTGAGAATGTCGATCAGCCTCTTGTGGGTGCGCATTTCAAACTGCTCCCGGCTGTCCTTATACTTATGGACAGCGCGCAGGATGGTGATAATCTGCTTTTCGGTGGGCAGGGGCACAGGGCCGGAAACCCGGGCGCCTGTGCGCTTGGCGGTTGCCACAATCTTTTCAGATGACTGGTCCACCAACTGATGGTCGTACCCTTTTATCCTGATTCTGATCTTTTCTTTGACTGCCACTTGTAGATCGCCTCCTTGAAAAAATTCTTCGCGGCGGGCGCTGTGGGTTTTTAACACTTAGCCGGGTGTTTCCACCTGCGGCATAGAAAAACCGGAAATCCGCCAAGCGGACCCCCGGGAAGAGCCGAAACCCATAAAAATCCTTCATGCGGCGCTTGCCGGCCTGCCGGGAAACTCCCGATGGTTCCAGCCGCATAAATTCTTTCGCCCGGTTTAAAATCGGACATACTCCACGGAAAAACCGGCTGGTACAGCCGCAACCTCCCGCTTCATCGCATATCTGGCATAGTTTTCCCATGCCTGTGCAGTCACGCTCCATTATAATACCACAGCTAAAGCCCCATTGCAAGTGGTTTTTTAAAAAAATTTCCACTTTTTCAAAGTCCGCTTCCCATGGCCCGTCTTCACATAAAATTCACCGGAACTTCTTGATTTTGCCATAGTTACACGGTAGAATAAGCTTGGATGAAAATCACCTGGAGTGCAATCGGGCGCAAAGCCCGGAAAACTATAAAGGCAAAAGAAAAGGGAGAAAAACCATGGCGACTGGAAAAATCCTGATAGTGGACGACGATACCAATATCTGCGAGCTTTTGCGGCTGTATATCGCGAAAGAGGGCTTTGAGGCCTCCATTGCAAACGACGGGGAAACGGCCCTGAAAATGTTTGACAGCGTTTCCCCAGACCTAATTCTGCTGGACATTATGCTGCCGGGCCTGGACGGCTGGCAGGTGTGCCGGGAGCTGCGGAAGAAATCCTCTGTGCCCATTATCATGCTCACAGCTAAAGGCGAGGTGTTTGACAAGGTGCTGGGCCTGGAACTGGGGGCGGACGATTATGTGGTGAAGCCCTTTGAAACCAAGGAGGTTGTGGCCCGGATAAACGCGGTGCTGCGCCGCAGCGGCAGGAACAGCGGCAGGCAGGATGACAGCAAGGAAGTCTCCTATGAAAACCTTACCATCAACCTGACAAATTACGAGCTGCGGGTAAAGGGCCAGCAGGTGGACACGCCTCCCAAGGAGATGGAGCTGATTTACCACCTGGCCTCCAACCCCAACCGGGTTTTCACCCGGGACCAGCTTTTAGACGAGGTGTGGGGCTTTGACTATTACGGAGACAGCCGCACAGTGGACGTGCATGTGAAGCGCCTGCGGGAAAAGCTGGAAGGCGTTTCTGACAAGTGGGCTTTGAAAACCGTCTGGGGCGTGGGCTATAAATTTGAAGTAAAAGACGCAACGTAACGCCGCGTCCGAGACGCGGGTAGGAAACCTGCCGCATGCGGAAAGCGAATCGCGGGATTCCAAAGGGGCTTTGCCCCTTTGGCTGCCGGCGGCAAAAGGGAGGGCAAGGTGCAAAAAAGCATTTTTAAAAGATATCTGGGCATCACCATGAGCATCGTCCTCCTAAGCTTTGTGATGACGGGCAGCGTGCTGATGGTGTTTTTCGGGCAGTATTGGCGGGCGGAGAAAAAGGATCTGCTTACCCAGAACGCCGGCTCTATCGCCGGGGTGGCAAGGCGGTTTTTATCGGAGAAATCCCCGGGCCAGTATGAATTGCAGACCGAGCTGCTGAAAACTTTTATCTCCGGGTTTTCCCTGAGCATTGACGCGGACATCTTCATCACAGACCTGGAGGGCCGCATTCTGTTGGGAAACTATCCCAACAGCAAGCTGGAATCCCCGGAATCGGTGCCCGGGCAGTTTGTGTCCCAGGCGGCAACAGGCATGTATGAGGGCCGGGACAGCTTTGGAGGCCTGTATAAAAGCCGGTATTACATTATCGGCGTGCCCATGTCCGTACAGGACGGCGGCCCCACAGTGGGGGCGGTGTTTGCCGCCACCAGCGCCGCCTCCATGAACGCGGTGCAGGGGGAAGCCTTTAAAATCTTCCTCATTTCCTCCCTGGCGGCCATCTGCGTCACCTTCTGCATGGCCGGGGCCTTCTCCTTCCGGCTGGTAAAGCCCCTGCGGCAGATGTCCGCGGCGGCAAGAAGCTTTGGGGACGGGGACTTTTCTATGCGGGTGCCGGTGACAAGCGCCGACGAGCTGGGCCAGCTTGCCGTCTCCTTCAACAACATGGCAGACTCCCTGACAAATTCCGAGGGTATGCGCCGCAGCTTTATCGCAAACGTTTCCCACGAGCTGAAAACCCCCATGACCACCATCGCCGGGTTCATCGACGGCATCCTGGACGGCACTATTCCCGAGGAGGAGCAGGGCAAATACCTGCACATCGTTTCAGACGAGGTGAAGCGTCTTTCCCGGCTGGTGAAATCCATGCTGGACTTGTCCCGCATTGACAGCGGGGAAATGGAAATCCATCCCGCCCGGTTCGACATCACCAAAACCATTGTCACCACCCTGCTCACCTTTGAAAAGAGCATAGACGAAAAACAGATAGAAATCCGGGGGCTGGAGGAGGCTTCCCCCCAAACTGTATACGGGGATCCGGATTTACTGCACCAGGTGGTGTATAACTTGGTAGAAAATGCGGTAAAATTTACCAATGCAGGGGGTTCCATCACTCCCAGCGTTATAGACGGCATTGACCGCACCACAGTGGTCATTGAAAACACCGGGCCGGGCATTGCCCCGGAGGATCTGCCCATGGTGTTCGACAGGTTCTACAAAGGGGACAAATCCCGCAGCCGGGATAAAAACGGCATGGGCCTGGGTCTGTACTTGGTGCGCACCATTTTGAAGCTTCATGGCGGGGACATCCACGTCAGCTCTGTGCAGGGGGAATACTGCCGCTTTGAGTTTACCATCCCCAAGCCCCCAGAACCGCCGAAGCTGAAAGACCCTCCCCCCCGCAAGGAGCAAAAATCCCGGGAGGGCAGGCGCAGGCCTGACAAGCACGACAAGCGCGATAAAAACGACAAGCAGGATACAGAGGGGCAGGCCCCTGAAAGGAGTAAGGAAGATGACGGACATGGAAAATAAAGATCTCCCCCAGGAGGAGCAGGCAGAACAGCCCCGGGAGCCTGTGGAGGACGGCTTCAGCCAGCCCCCCGCGCCGGAGATGCCGGAGGAAAGCGAACCTGTGCCGCCGGAAACGGCAGAGCCGGTGTACCCAGAAGCCCCGCCTCCCCAGGAAGGGGAGCAGGCCCCGGCAGAGGAAGCGCCGCCCATATGGCAGGATGTTTCCAGCGGCGTGCCTGCAGGGGTGCAGGGCGGGGAACCCCCTGTGCAGCAGCCCCTGCCTTCCCCGCCCTGGCAGGGATACCCCCAGTCTGGAAGCATGCCTTTGCAGCAGGAAGGCGCCATGCCCCCACCTGTATGGCAGGGCCAGCCGGGATACGCGCCGCCCTACCCGTCTCAGCCTGTGCCGCCCCAGGCCCCATGGCAGGGCCAGCCCGGCTATATGAACCAGCAGGGGGCAAATGCCCAACAGCCCTATTATGGAGGCTATGCCGGGTATTACGGCGGAATCCCCCCTCAGGCTGGGGCAGCAGCGCCCCCCTATTATGGCGGGTATCCGGCCGCCGCGCCCTATGCCCCTTATCCCGCCCCAGAGCAGCAAGCTCCGCCGCCTAAAAAGAAAAAGCCCCTGGCCTTAAAGGTGTTTTTATGGATTCTTTCCATCCTGGTGGCAGGCGCCCTGGTGGGTTTCGGGATTTACCTTGTAGCAGAGCTGCAGTCTCCTGACCGGCGCCCCCTGCTGCCGGAGGAATATATGGAGCCTGATCCCCTCCCGCCGGAAAGCCAGCCGGAGGAGAGCCTGCCTCCGGCAGAGGACGAGGAGATGGAGGATCTGCCTGACGTGGACGTGACCCCCAACCGGGAAGGCATCAGCCTGGAGCCAAAGCCCCAGGGGGAGACGCTGGAGCCAGAGGCAGTATATGACAAGATGGTGAAATCCACCGTAGCCATTTCCGCCACCCTCACCCGCCAGGGCCAGACCTCTGAAAGCAAGGGCACAGGCATTATCGCCACGGCAGACGGCTATATGATTACCAATGCCCATGTGGTGTTAAACTCCAAAAACGCCAGGGTGACTGTGCAGACTTATGACGGGCAGGAATATGACGCTGTGGTGGTGGGCGTGGATCGCACCACGGATCTGGCGGTTATCAAGACAAATGATCACAATTTTACCCCCGCTGTCTTTGGGGACACAGAAGAGCTTTCCATGGGCGAGTGGGTTATGGCCCTGGGCAACCCTGGCGGCACAAAGTACGCCAATTCCCTTACCCGGGGCATTGTCTCCGGCCTGCACCGGGAAGCGGGGCAGTACAGCGCAAATGGCATGACCTATATCCAGACCGACGCCGCCATTAACCCCGGCAATTCCGGCGGGCCGCTGGTGAACATGTACGGCCAGGTGGTGGGCATCAATTCTTCTAAAATTGTTACAGAGAATTATGAGGGCATGGGGTTTGCCATCCCTATAAGCGAAGCCCGGCCCATTATCAACGAACTGCTTTCCGGCGGCTATATCAAGGGCCGCACTCGGCTAGGCATTATGATACGGGAGATAGACAGCAGCACCTCCGCCATGCTGGGCGTGCCTGCTGGTCTGGCCATCACAGAGATAAATGAGGACAGCGCCTTTACCGGCACAAAAGCCCAGGCAGGGGATATTATCACTGCCCTGGATGACGAGCCTGTTTCCTCCCTGCGGGACGTTTCCAACCTGCTGCTGCGGTACGCCCCCGGCGATGAGGTCACAGTCACCCTCTACAGACCCGCCCCGGAGAATGGCGGCACCTCCAGCGAGTTTACGGTTACTATTACCCTGCTAGAGGACAAGGGGGAAACCCAAGAATAAAACACAGCGGTTCCAGAGGGGAGCCTCCGGCGCGTTTACTATAAAACGGGCCGGAGGCTTCTTTTTGTTTTGCCGTTTTACCATCTGCACAAAAGAAACCTCCCGCCGCTTCCCCTTTTCAAACCGTTTCCCTCGCAAACTTTTGCGGACACATCCAGGCGTTTCTTTGTTCCTAAAGCCCCACCCGCATACTCTTTATCCCTGCCACCCCCATTCAACCCTCACCCCGCCATTCCCCCTCCCAATCCCCCCAAAATCCCCCATTTCCCGCCAAAATCTCCGCAAGTGTGAGTTTATAGATAACTTCCACTCGCCGGCGGAGCGGGGAGGAGGGG
>NZ_QWLE01000057.1:0-15050 GCF_009917365.1 Neglectibacter sp. X4
AGAACTGACGGAGGAAGAGCGGCAGAGACAGCAGCGCCGCCAGGAGATCGCCCGGCTTTGGGCAGAAGGGGAAAGCTACCGGGCCATCGGGGAGCGGTTCGGCCTGACCCGTCAGGCTGTCCATGACATCCTGCGCCGGATGGAGGGCGGGCCAGTCACCCCAGGCTTTGCCCAGCTTGTGCGGAGGTGGCCCTATCCCAACGCCGCAAACTGGGTATTAGGGAGCGGCTACACTTCCATTGCGGAGCTGGCCCGGGAGACAGGGATTTTTGATACCATCATTCCCCTATCCATCCGGGCGGCGGAAACCAGCGCGGAGGGCAGGAGCATTTATCTCCACGACCCCAACGGCAGAGTATCGGAGGCTTATATTGCCCTGACCCGCGAGGTGTCGGCATGAGGAACAGCGCGGCGAAAATCCAGATGACAGGATTCGACGATTTATTCGGCCCCTCTGCGGAGCCAGCGGGAGAACAATTTCAGGAAATCGCCCTGGCAGAGCTGCACCCTTTCAAAGGGCACCCGTTCCACGTCATGGACGATGAGAAAATGCGGGAGATGGCAGAGAGCGTCTCTCAGCATGGGGTGCTGGTGCCGGGAATTGTGCGCAGGCGTCCGGAGGGCGGGTACGAACTGGTTTCCGGACACAGGCGCAAACGGGCCTGCGAGCTGGCGGGGCTACCCGCCATGAGGGACACGCCAATCCAGACAATAAAATATCTTTTCAGCTTCATAAACTCGGTTTTTATAATTGTTACCATTTCACTCACTCCTTTTCTTATAAAGATAGACCGCCAGAAGAAGTGAAACAGCCCCAATTACCCCCAAAGTTATAATTAGTTGAGGAGTAGAAGGTATCAATCCCATTTGAATGAAGTTCTGCAAATCCTCTGTGTCGTTTATAGCAGTACGAGAAGACATTTGCTGGGTTCCCCACAACATAATGCTCGGTGTAGGCAGAGTAAGTACAAGCCATTTTGGAAGTGCTGTCATAGAAAATGTTGAGAGCAGGTTGAATACACTATAAAACACACAAAGCATAATGGAAAAAATATAGGATCTGCTGAAAAATACAATCAGCAATATCAGCGGTAATGCACTAATCGCAATCAATAATCCGTAAACAGCGGAAAACAATACCTTAAACAAAATATCGGTCACTCCGAAAAAGACAAAACCGCAAAGGATAGAGGCCACAGTCGAAGATATACAAAACGCAATACTAAGCAATAATAAAACAATGCACTTTGCGATAACCATCTGTGAACTTGTTATCGGAATTGTCCGTAGGTTCTTAAAGGTGTCGTTATCTCGCTCCATAAAAAAGAGGAGTGCTGCAACAATTCCTAAAATGCAGGGAAGAAGTAGCAACATACCAAAACCGATTACGGATTGCCACAGGGCGTCAAAAGCTGCTGCTTTTGAACACTGGCCTGACTTCCATACTTTTTTGTCAGATTATGTGTTTCAATAATGTAATCGTTCATCACTTATGCCTCCTTTTTTGTTTGTGTACTCAGCATAACATATCAACTTTGAGATAACATTGAGCCAACCTTGAGTTTACTTTGAGATTTCAAGGTCAGAATAGGCATTTTACCTATCTTGAGGTATAATAAGAGCAACAAATAAAAGGTGGTGCCTTATGAACGATAAAAGAATCCTTGTAGTTGATGATGAAACAGATTTGTTGGAGATGGTAAAATCTATTTTTACAAGAGCAGGATTTACACAAGTATTGACGGCTTCGTCTGGCGAGGCAGCCTTAAAAATGTGTGAGGAACAAGAACCAGATATGATGATACTCGATGTTATGATGCCTGGTATGGATGGGTTTGCTGCATTAAAAGAACTACGAAAGACCAGCAAAATTCCTGTCTTAATGCTAACAGCTCGTGGCGAGGCCGAAGATAAATTTGTAGGCTTTGAAAATGGTGCAGACGACTATCTGTTAAAACCATTCTTACCAAAAGAATTACTATTTCGAGTACAGGCTATATTGAAACGCGTTTACCCGGAGAAAGAGCGAAAAGTGTTCTTTGACGCTGCTACGGTTGATCTGGAAAAAGCAATCGTCCAGAGAAGCGGAGAAAATATTTCGCTGACAGCCAAAGAGTTTCAACTTTTTGAAAAACTGTATGAAAATCAAGGCAGGATCGTTACCACAGGCGCATTATGTCAAGCAATATGCGGTGATTTCTGGCAAGGATACGAAAGTACATTAGCAACTCATATCCGACATTTAAGAGAAAAAATCGAGGAAAATCCTTCAAAACCAGTTGCGCTTGTAACAATTAAAGGAATTGGGTATCGTCTGAATATTAAGGGGGTGCAAACATGAACAAATCAGAGAGATTTTTTCGCCGCTATATATTTTCAATAGTCAGTATCATCATTCTCTTTCTATTCATCAATATTTTGTTAGTAGCCTCTTTCTTTGCAGCCGCCTATTTAGGGAATGTAAAAAACTCAAATTTCCCGATTGAAGATTTTTCAAATCATATCACAGAAACTAACGGGCAATTCAATGCCGATATACAGGCAGAGGACATGTTAAACAATGCTTGCGCATGGGCCATGATTTTGGATGAAAATGGAAACATAATTTGGGAAATGAATGTGCCGGAAGAATTGCCGCGCCACTATTCCACAACGGACGTTGCTATGTTCAGCCGTTGGTATCTTAACAGTTATCCAGTTAATATTTGGAATCGACAAGACAGCCTTTTAGTTGTTGGTTTCCCGCAGGGATATGTAACGAATTACTACACTTCCATCAAAAGTCAATATGTTCGGCCGATAGCGTTTGGATTTTTAGCTGCTGTCTGTATCAATGTTTTGTTAATGTTGTATCTATTTGTCCGAAATGCCCACCGGATAGAAAAAGCTATGGAGCCGATTTTGAATGGCATACGACATCTTTCATCCGGGCATCCCGTTCATCTGGAAGAAAACGGGGAGTTAGCAGAAATCAATGCCGGTTTGAATAAAGCCGGTGATTACTTACTAAAAAAAGATAACACCCGCGCCGAATGGATCAGGGGTATTTCTCACGATATACGCACGCCGCTTTCTATGATTTTAGGGTATGCCAGCGAAATTGAAGAAACTTCTTCTTTGCCGGAAACCACCAGAAAGCAAGCGGAAATTATCCGCAAACATAGCGAAAAACTAAAGAATTTAGTTGAGAATTTGAATTTGACTACAAAACTGGAATATTCCATGCAGCCTATGCAAAAGCAAACACTTGTCCCGGTAGAATTGGCGAGGCAAGCCGTAAGTGAAGTTTTGAATGATGGCCTATCAGACAAATATGAATTAGAGCTATCAGAAGATAATCCCGGAAAAGCTATCACTATTATTGGCGATCAATCCTTACTAAACCGGATGTTATGCAATTTAATCAGGAATTGTATTGTCCATAATCCAAACGGGTGTAGGATACAAGTATCAGTAGGAAGCTGTGATAGAACATGTACCTTTTCTGTAATAGACAATGGCTGTGGAATAAGTGAGCCGCAACTAAACACATTGAATAACGACAAAGATATTTCCAGTACGCAAAAGCAAACGGGAGAAATCGAGCATGGGCTGGGTCTTAAAATCGTGCGGCAGATTGTGAAAATACATCAAGGCACAATTCAATTTTCTGATACTGCCCCGCACGGATTAAGCGTGGAAGTTGTTATTCCAATAGAAATATATTAACTTATAATAGACAGACGAAAACAAGAAATAAAATACTACCTCACATCAAATTTCATTACATTCTCATAATTCAACCCGAAATGTACAATGATATAGGGTGATATGAGAATGAACCAAGATGAAAGAAGGTTTGACTTTCACGGCCTCGGGGCGGCTCTCAAACGAGCCAGAGAAGAAAAGGGCTGGACACAAGCCTATGTTGCGGAATTAGTAGACCGTGACTCCCGTACCATTATGAATATTGAGTTCCATGGGGCCGTTATACATCGTTATACAAAGTGCCGCAAACTGTTGGTATCACTGGGTTTTCGGCACTTTTCCGTTTCGCGTCGTTTCGCCAAATTGGGCGTGTTTTTATAATGGAGTTGACAATTTGTTGGAAACGAAACCCGCCTTGCATATCCATCCACCATGTGCTATACTAATGGCAGGAGAACGCGGAAAGAAGGAGGTTTTGGTCATGAGCAACAAGGAACAGTGTGTAGCCCTGCTGGACGATTTCACAGAGGCCCAGCTTGTCAATGTGACCGCTATGCTCAAGACTATGAAGCAGGCCATAGCGGACGCGCTGGAGGATGAGACCCCTAACGCCGCCACTATTGCCGCCATGGAAGAGCTGGAAAATGGTGGCGGGGATGTCTGGACGGGCGGCACGGAAGAGCTCTTTGCCATGCTGGAGAGGGAGGCCGCCGATGCTTGACCTGCGGCTCAGCGCACAGTTCAAGCGCGACCAGCGCCTGTGCGCCCGGCGCGGCTACAATATGAAGCTTCTGCTGGACGCGCTAAACACGTTGCGCGTCCCTGTTGCCTTGCCGCCCCGCAACCGTGCCCATGCCCTCACGGGCAACTGGGCGGGTTTCCAGGAGTGCCACCTATCTCCAGATTGGCTCCTGAGGAAGCGCTGATTAAATCTGGTGTACATATCGTGTCGGCAGATTTTTTGTCAGAGTGCATAAAGGGTGTACAGGCATACTGACGTATGTCAAGCAGACTTTGTGTGCAATGACGGAAAAGGATGTCAGCGTGATGTGTGCCAAGCCGTCAAACGCGATTTATTCAGTGGTTCCCCGATTTACCGGGTGAAGGGAATGAGCTTTATCTGGTTCGCACGGACACCCACGCCGATTTGTTCGGGAAATGACAATTTTTACATAGTCTATTCAAGCCAATGTGGTCGGCGGCAAATATTTGCTGACCACATTGGCTTATTCTATGAATCAAAGCTCTATTTTGAACACGCTTTATCATAGTAACACAATTTTGGCAGGGATGTTCTACTTTACAGCGTACAGAAGATTTGCGGTTCTCAATATACCGCTCCCGGTCGATGGCGTTGTCTGAAATCTTGGGTAGCCGGCCCGGCCTGCAGTTGATACGGTATGTAATGGCAGAAAGCTGGGGACTGTTCTTGATTTCTTCCCGTTTTTCTATCCCAAGGTAGGCACTGTCCCCGTAGACTACCTCGTCATCTTCCCGCAGAAGCCCTGCCGCCACCGTGACGTTGTGGACATTGGCGGCGGTAGCCTTTACCGTGTGGACAAAGCCGCTCCCGGCATCCACACCTGTGTGGCACTTCATACCAAAATGCCACCGGTTCCCCTTCTTCGCCGAGTGCATTTCCGGGTCACGCTTTTTCTCCGTGTTTTTTGTGGAGCTGGGCGCGCTTATCAGCGTGGCGGCTACAATCGTGCCGCCATGCATCATCCGTCCAGCCTGTTCCAGGCAGCGGTTGATGGCGTCAAAAAACAGCTTGCCGATGCCTTGCTCCTCCAGCAGATGCCGGAAGTGAAGCAGGGTCGTGGCGCCCGGGACATCCTGCTCAAAAAAGTTGATCCCCATGAATCTGCGTATGTCATAGCTGTCATAAATGGCGTCTTCCACGCCCTCGTCGGACAGGCTGAACCAGCATTGCAGCAGATACATCCGCAGCATAATTTCAAGTCCAACGGGCGGACGGCCCCGTTTCCCGGCGGGATGGTGCGGGCACAATCAGAGATACCCATTCGTCCCATGGAATAATCTCGTCCATGATTTCCAGAAATTCTTCCCGCTTTGTCTTCTTTTTCCGGCAGCAGTATTCCATGTCACTGAAGCTTTCCTGTTTCATTTCGTGACAGCCTTTTTCCCTATTTTATTATTATATCATTTCCTGTCCTGCCATTGGGAAGATTAAATCAGGGGTTCCTTGATATTGGTATCAGTTTTTATGCACTTATAAATTTTATCAAAAAGATACGGTGCGTAAAATCATATATTTATTATATTTTTCTAGCTTTATATCTGCTTTCTAATTTATAGTATTGACAAAGTGCGTTAGACGGGATAAAATATTAAATAAAGAATCCGTGTAAAAGCAGGGAAGTTTCCTATGAAAAAGCTGCTATTGATGGCGTTGTGCATGCTCCTGCTGCTGTGTGCGGCAGGCTGCCAAAGCGAACAGGACAAGGTCTATGACGCGCTTATGGCTTCCAGTTCTGAAGGGCCTAGGGAACTATCCTCCCAGGAAGCTGCTGCCACTTCCGGCTGGGCAGAGCCAGAGGAAAAGCCCCAGCCGGACACGAAACTGGAGGCTGACTTGGTGCTGTGCACTTACACCTCTGACGCGACGGTGGAAATATGGCAGGACTACATCCGGGAGTTTAACGAAACCTACCCGAATATCCACATTGAGGTGAAGGACAGCGAAGCCGTTTCCGATGTGTCCGGCTATATCACCCGCACCACGGTGGAACTGATGAGCGGCGAGGCTGGAGACATTCTGGACATGGAGTGGCTGCCCGCCCAGCGGTATTCCATGAGCGGCGTGCTAGCTGAACTGGACAGCCTGATGGAAGCTGACCCAGACTTTGCCGGGGACAAGTATTACACCAATGTGCTGGACGGCATGCGCTGCGGCGGCAAGCTGTATGCCATGCCCTATGAGTTTGCCCCTGTGGGCATACGCCTGGACAAAAAGGCGGCGGACGCGTTGGAAGCGGAATATGAGACAGGGAAACCTATCAAGGTTTCAGAGGTGCTGGCGCTTGCGGCCCTGGCCAATGAACTGCCGGAATACGCGGAGCTGCCTGTTTTGGGCTACTGCCTGTGGGACGGCTTCAACTTTGCGGAGCTTTCCTCCCGGATAAACGAAAACGAGAAAACAGCGGATCTTGACAGCGACAGCTTTATCCAGTATCTCACTGCCATGAAAGCCCTGCGCTACAGCGAAAATGCCCAGATAGGGGCCTCCCTGATGCCGGACGACGGGAATCTTTTCGGCGGCTTTTGCAGCATAGTCAACCTCTGGACGGCTAACCAGATGTTTGCCGGAAACTATCTGGATATGCTGGATTCCCCCAGCGTCACGCCCATGATGGCCCTGGAGACAGACGAAGGGGGCAGGCTGTATACAGCCAAAAGCCTGGCAGTTGCTTCATCCTGCAAAAACAAAGAAGCTGCTTTCGCCTTTTTAAAATTTGTGCTGGACAGCGAGCGGAAGCTGGATCCAGAAAACTACCTGCGCACAGCCTTTGCCCCTGTGAACCGTGACGTAAACAAGCGGGCTATGGAGGTTTACTATGGGAAGGACCAAGGGGAAGAAATCCAGGCTATTGACAAGTGGTGCGGGGAAGTGGACACAGTGGTTTTCTATGACCGCAGCCGGGAGCTGCTGGAAAAGCTTAACGAAATTTGCAGCCAGTACATGCGGGACTTGCTAACCGCGGAGGAGTGCGCCCAACAGATGCAGGATATGGCGTTTATCTACTTGAGGGAATAATGCGGCTTATAGTCATGCTGATAGATCAGGAAAATTGCACAAGCGGTTTATATACAGTAAAACATGGTTGAAGCGTGGGATTTTGGGTGCGGGATTTTAGGAAAGGGTTGAAAAGCGATGAGCCTGAACATGAGGTATCCAAACAGATGAATAAGCGAGAGAAAAGGGCGCTGCCAAACTGGTTTGCCCCTCTTGAAAAAGGGCTGAGGAGTTTTTTCATCCTCTGCGGCATAGGCAGTTCAATTTATGTCCTTTGCACTGTTCAAAATTATTGGTTGGACATTGAAACCCGCCTGAAGCACCCCGAATGGGAGTTTACTCAGGACAGAATCATAACAGAGATGGATTATGTGTGGATCATCGGGCTAGGTATTTTGTTCCTGCTGACGCTGCTTGCCTTGGCGTTTTGCCGTTACATACTGCGCAGGGGATACTTGGTGCATATCGCGGCCTGCGTATCCCTGCTGTTCTGGGTGCTTGACACAGTGCATCCTTTCCTTCTGACCTATACGGAGGAGCCTTTTATCCGGGAGGGAACGGAGTCGTTCATCCTCCCTTTGCACATCATTTCTCACATTCTGCCCGGCGCTCTCTTCGGGTGCGCCCTTGTGCTGTGGTCGATAGGTCTGTTGTACTGTGTGGAGCGAATCACTCAAAAAATCTTTCGGATAGAACAGCCGGCGTTTTAGATACGTATGGAGGGATTTATCGCCAACAGGATGAAAATATAAAGGGTAGAGGCTTGTGAAAGAATTATTTAGTATCCATTATAGATAATGATTTTTCATCTCAGGCCGTATATGATTTATCTGGAAATTATATTCTGATATATGAGAACGATGACACTGCTTGGGTAGAAATATCGCCACTTCAGGGAATCCGATCCCATGGCACAATATGCGCTTCTATTTTGGCAGAAGCCATGTCACGACATATTCATTTAATTGGATATTCTTGCTCCGGCAGGGATGGGAAAGTCGCACTCGAGAAAGTCTGTATGGCCCTTCAAGATAACCTAAAAAAATCACCCGATTATCTTTGCATGAGCATAGGCAGTGAAAACTGGCTGGAAACGGAGGAACTGGGGAAGCTGACAAAACAGCTTGCAGATAAGGGTACCCGTATTTTTGCCGCCTGTGCCAACAACGGACATATTGTTTTTCCAGCGGCATACCCATGGGTGACAGGTGTCCGTTATGAACCGGGAATGCCTTGCCTTTATCAGGAAAAAAACTCTCCCATTGGCAGCAACCTTATTGTGGGCGATTTTACTGCCCCTGTACTGGAACAGCTTGCTACAGAAAACAGTTTTTTCAAGCGCCGCACGAACAGTATGGCTGCTCCATATGCCTTGGGAAAAATGCTGTCAAAAGACTTGACGCTGGCTGATCTGCCTATGTGGGCAGGCTGTAATTCCCCCAAAAAGGTAGGCGAATGGCCTATGCCAGTTGTTGCATTATGCGGCCCATTACAACAGATGAAAGAATTGCTGGAATTGCTCCAAAAAGAAAGCTATCAGGCAGCATTACTGACTTCCCGAAGCGAAACAGATTTAACAAGGATGGTGCTTTACACTGCATTCGAAAATTTATCTGAATGGATAAAACCACTGGAGAAAGCTGGTATTCTGCTGATAGATGCTGAAAACGGCCTAGACTCCATACAAGAGTGCGCCGACTATCTGATTGATTTTAGAAAACAAAATGTAACGGCGGCATATAGAGAAATTTTGGAATTTTTTGGAACAGAGGATATGAAAGAAAAAGCTTAATCCCAGGCGCAACCTTTTTATATGATTTCAGCAGCTTTTGCAGCTCGCCGCTGCTCTTGACAATATTCAGCTCGTCCAGATGTTCCGGCATACGGATGTAAAGGAAAGACTTAAACCGGCGGCAGGCAGCATTCCCCAGCGCGCAGGCTATGTAGGTTTTTCCGTTTCCAGAGGCTCCCTTGAGGATAATGTGCTACCCATCGTTAACATATTGGCAGGTAGAGAACCGAAGCATCTGAGATTTGTCCAACTGCCGGTCCTCATAATATTCAATCTTCTCCACAGTCGCAGAGGGTGTGGAGAACTTGGCGTTGCAGATAAACCAGTTCACCCTGCTGGTCTGGCGGCGGTTCCACTCGGCAGTTGCCAGCAGGTCCAGGCGTTCCGCAAAGCTCAGGTCTTTGTAAGAAGAATCGGTCAACTGGCTCTCAAATTCAGCAGCCATGGCGCTTAATCATAGCCGTCTCTCAGCTCACACCAGATAAGGCGGCGGGGTTCAAGACAGAGTTTGTGGTCAAAAGTGTGCTGGACGTTCGTTTCGGAATTAAGGGAAGGTCATGGCCTTTTTGTCTGCAACCAGTCAGTAGAGCAGAGGTGCATTTCTGGCTTACTTGTTCTTTTTCCTGGGGCATGCTTCACTTGAAACCGATGGATGGACTATTTTCGCTGCAGACATTTTTCCGCGACGTTGACGTTGCTTTGAAAGACTGCTATATTTTGGATGAAAAGAGGTCACGGCGCGAAACGCCATGGCCTCAGCAAGAGGAAAGTGCAACGTGACGGCGCTCTTCGCCGTCACGTCCTTTCTCTGGTGACCGAAAAATATTCGGCCACCATTTTCTATTCGTCCCCGTCATACTCCCCCGCTACCGCCATCCCAATCTTCTCCGAGACTTCCCGCAGCCTGCGCAGCTCTGCTTCAACGGCAGCAGCATCCATCATGTGCTGCTAAACTCCATGAATGAAAAAGAGCTTGGTAAGCTGGTAGCTTTCAAAGGGCCTCGGGTCGCTCCGCCAGCTTGACGCCATGCTTGCTTTCTGCTTTTCAATCTGGTCCGGCGACAGCAGCGCACAGCCGTCCAGCTTGCCATGCTTGCGGTAATAGGCGTTGACCTCCTTCATAATGAGCTGGGAGCGTTCCAGCCCGTCCAGCTTCTTCTGGAGCTTTTCAATCGCTGCCGGGTCATCGGCGCTGATCCCGCCCATGCCGGTACTGCGTATCTTATCCAGCAGCCCTTGAATATACCGCCATTCCTCCATGTTGCTGTCCCGGGCCCGGTTCTGTTTTTCTTTCTTTCCCACCGGGAAATTGGCAGGTCCGGCGATCATCATAGAGGGAACCCTTGCGTCAATGGCAAAGCCCTGGTTCATGTTTTCGGCCAGCTTGCGGGCGTAGGTGTCTAACAGATGGTCGATCTTCTCATGGTACATGGGGTCCACCCGGGATTTCTGCTTTTCCGCTATGGCGGCGGCCTTGTCCACCATTGCCCGGTATTCCGCCGTTGCGCTCCCTTCCTTGTAGTCGGAAAAGCTGTTCATTTCTTTTGCCCGGCGGGCGGTCCCTTCATTGATAGGGTAATAGTTGATGGTATGCACCTCCTTCATGCTTCGGGCCATGCTGGCCCGAAGTCTTACCGTTCTTCATGGGAAGGCCCCGCCTTGTCCTTTTTCGGAGCGGGCGGGGCCTCTTGAAACCGTTTGAGTGCGGCGAGAATGGAGTGGACAGGCTCGGCCTTTTCGGGATAGGCAAATATCCGGTGTTCCGGCGGGATGTCCTGCGGTCCGTGATAATACTCCTTGAAGCCCTCCGGGACTGCCGACACATACCCACCGGGAGCGAATACGCCGCCTTCGTTGATACGCACATCCCGCCCGTATGCTTCATAATCGAAGTAGTTCTGAATGTGCTCCGGTATGTCGATAGTCCCCAGCTCGTCGGCGTACAGACGGCCCAGCCCTTCATCATCGGAAATATCCGGGTAAAAGCGGTACAGGTCAAGGTTCTGCGTCAGGTTTATCAAATCCTTCACGCTCCTTGTGTGGTTTCCCAAGACAAGAGCGGCTTCAAAGGTTTCCAGTCCGCCCTTATCCCGTACTTCCAGCAGGGCGTGGCCCAGCTCGTTCAGCTCGTCGATGTCCTCACATTCGTAGAGATGATCGTAGAGCCCCAGCACATCGCTGTCAAAGCTGATAAAGAACACTTCGCTGTACCGTTTCCCGTCTATCCCGATTTTGGCAAGGGCGGCCTGCAACTCCTGTGTCGTCATGGGGAAATGTACCGTTGTCCCTACCTCAATCCCCATTAAGGGGTATAGGGCTGTATTGGTTATATAGGCTTCAAACATGGGCTCATTCCTCCTTTCCGGCCCGGTCAGCCAGCACCTCATAAATCCCAGCCATAATGTAATCGGCGCAAGGGAGGGCAATCGCATTTCCCAGCGCCTTGTAGCGTTGCAGAGGCCGGATCTCCACGCCGTCCGCCCCGTACTTTGTCCAGCCCTCCGGCAGCCCCATCAGCCGTTCGCTTTCCGTTTCCGTCAGAAAACGGATACAGCCGCCCTCCGGGTCGCCCTCATACCAGAAGGCGAAGGGCGTCACGTCACTGGCTAAAAGAGTGGGAAAAGGGTCAGTTGGTAATCCGAAGCTGTTTTGGAAGGCCGTTTCTTCCTGCCTTTTTGCCGCTCCCCGCATACGGAAGCACTGAAAGGGGTGGATGACTGGTATCTGCCGCCCTGTTTCAAAAGAAGCTGTTCGATCTCCTTCGGCGGCGGCCCGCCCTCTCCGCAAGGCGGAGGAAGTGGGAGCATTGGACGGGGCTTAAATAGTATGTCTGCGGCACGTCTGCCTCCAAAATCCGCCACGACGAAAATCCGCTGCCTTCGTGCCAGCCTTCGGGTGCCTGCCCAATACTGGGCGTCCATGAGCCGCCAGCACACATCAGGCGTTCCCCCTCGCACCATTCCGGCGTTTCCCCATCTTCCCGAAGGAGGCATTGGAACTTCGGTGTCCGAGAAGGCGGATAGGACGGCTCTAAAGTCCATCCGGTCATTTGTAGAAAACGCTCCCATGACGTTTTCCCAAACAGCGATAGCTGGATATAGGTTATCAGTAGCATCCCTCATTTCCTGTATGATACGAAACGCCTGATAGAACAGGCTTGATTTTGCCCCGGCAAGGCCGGAGCGGTTGCCGATCAGAGAAAGGTTCTGACAGGGGGAACCGAAGGTAATTACATGAACCGGCGGGATTTTCCCGCCATCCACCTTCGTAATATCCCCCAAATGCACCATGTCGGGAAAGTGCCTTTTGGTTATGGAGATGGGCGCTTTTTCAATCTCGCTGGCCCATACCGGACGGATACCGCAACGGGAAGCCGCCAGAGGGAACACGCCGATCCCGTCAAAAAGGCTTCCCAGCTTAATGTCCGGCATGGCCCGGGATACCATGTCCCTTCACGGCAAGCACCCCTTCCAGTGTGGTCGCCGCAATGCCCAGCCGCCCGGCAACCGCAATATCGTTTTTCACATCCTCGTCCACAACGCTGCCGCAGACGATCAGGGTACCGTGTAGCCCGTCTGCCCATCACAATCCCCATGAGTGCGGCTTTTTGTCTGGCAGGTGTAACGCATACGGATCTCATCCGTTCCATCTGCCCGCCGTCGGCCCTTACCGCTGGTTTCTGCTTGGCATACTCCTTGATAAGCTGTACCTTATCGCGGTTTTCAGCTCGAACCTTGTGCCCGGAGACCCCTTCCTCCTGTAATTCGCATACAATCGTCCAGTCCATGGATTCACAGTATTTCCGGCAGCGTTTCCGCTGCATGGGGATGTCGGCCTCGTTATTATCCGTATGGTATAGCTGCTTATCTGTGGAAACGCGGTAAAGGCATAATACCTTTGTTCCCGGTTCGATGTAAGAGGGAAGATCCAGCCGCCAGCCGGTATCTTTATCGAAAACGAAATTGTCAGAAACATGATTCGGGATAATGCTTGTTTTATCCATATACAGTCCATCCTTTTTCTTTGATAATTGAAAAATGACAGACCAGCATAGTCCCATATGAAATTGTCAAGGTACTGGGTACGCGGCATAGGCCGGAGTTTGTGTAAACCTTTGCAATCCTTCTATGCCTATACCACATATAGGGGATATCCCCTATATGTTATCTCATATTATGTGTATTCTGTCAAATTTCACAAAAGAAAAGCACCCTTTTCGGGGTGCTCAACAAATAAAAGGCAAGCCTATTCCTGTTCTGCCAGCTTTTTGATCTCGGGTAAATCCACGCCAATCATATCACTGATATCCTCAAGGCTCAACCCTCTGGCAAGCATACGCTTGATAGTCTTGGTTTGACTGGCGCGTTCGCCTTCTGCCCGGCCCTCTGCCCGGCCTTCTGCCCGGCCTCTGGCCTCGCCTTGCTCAAAAGCCTCTTTGCGTTCATCCATCATCTTCATAGCCAGCGTCATGTATTCCATCTCCCTTCCGCTGTCCTCTTTGATTCCACAAACAGCCTCGTCGATTTGTTTCAAGTAGCTGGATTTAGAAATATCGTAGTGCTCCCCCCGGTAGCCTGCCCGGATGTACCGCAGAAAATCCAGCACGGCAGGATTCCCGTTCCCTTGTTTGAAATCCGCGTTAAGGATGAACGCATGGGAACCGTCCTCATAGGGGATATCCGGCGCGCCCTTGATATGGCTTTCCCGCTCGTAGACAGCCAGGCCAGCGCCAAAATAATCCTCCACGCAAATGAAAATCACAAAACTGTCCGACAGCTCCTCATAGTCCGCGTTTATTTCCAGGCTGCGCCGGTCTATCCCGCTGGTATAGTAGCGTATGCGCCTTTCCAGCTTGCGGTGCAGTCGGGCCTGTACTTCTACATCATATTTGGTATGGTTTTCATCTTCCAGGTACACGTCCAGCCGGATGCCGTGAGCATCGCAGGTATCCTTCAAGTCCTTCTGCTTGTCGATAGTTACCACCCGCTGGATTTTCTTTTCCAACAGGTTTTCCAGAAAAGGCTTGATATTCTCCGGCCTGCGCATGACTTCCGAAAACATGAAATCATCCACAAGGCTTAAATCCTTAAAGGGCTTGATTGGCATGGGAACCACTTCCTTTACCTATAGTATACTATTTTTAAGGCCGGTTTGCAAGCGTGTACCAGGAAAGACAAAGTTTTTTCTATTATTATCTTGTCATTTATGGGATGGCACTCAAATCTTCACGGACAGGCATGGGCTGATGAAAGAAGGAATCCACCAGGATGTCTTTCACTTTACCGTACAAGTCCGGGTTATCCTGTTCGGAACAGGCGACAGTAACTTGACAGCCGCCTACACTCAAATAGATGGTATTGTGGGGCTTGTCCACAAAGGTTATACCTGTTTCGGGTAATATATTTTGCATAACTCATTCTCCTAAACAAAAATGATAGGCTCATGCAGACGTCGGGTCAGCGGCCGCTCCATAGTTTTATAGTTAACGCGGTCAACTATTACTCCCCCCATGCCTGTGGCGGGGCGCCCTGTCCCGTGACGGACAGCCGGCGCAAGTATCATTATCCCCCTGATGCGGCTCATGGCTGGGCCATATTGCTGGATACGGGTTACTGTCAGGCTTTATCGCTCCACAAAGGTATCATCGCGCGCCGTACAGCATAGCTCCCCACACAGGGAATGTATCTGGTTCGCCTTATTCAATTTTCAAGGTTCCTCGGGACAAAAAGAAATGCGTCCCAACTTGGGCAATGTCATTAAGTTAAAGGTATAAAAGAGCAAAATAAGAAAAAAGCATAAAAAAGGCTTGACAAA
>NZ_QWLE01000058.1:0-14753 GCF_009917365.1 Neglectibacter sp. X4
ATCTCGCCGCAAACCCGCATGAATACTGGATTTTTGCCTGTTTGCTTTCCCTTTCCCCAATAACCTGTGTTCAATGATTTTTACGCCAAAGACACAAGCAGAAAGGTACGGGCAATCAAGCGGGCGCAAGGACAGGCGGGGGAACATCTGACAAAGCCGCCCTATGGCTACATGGTAAGCTCTGCGGACAAAAAGCAATGGATTGTAGACGAGGAAGCCGCCGCTGTGGTGAAACGGGTTTTTGATTTATGTATCGGTGGGAAAGGTCCCATGCAGATAGCAAAAATCCTCAAAGAAGATAAGGTACTGACTGCCAAAGCCCACTACGCAAAGAAAAAGGGGAAAGCACTTCCCGAAAATCCCTATGACTGGAGGGATAGTACCATTGTCGGTATTTTGGAGCGTATGGACTACTGCGGGCATACGGTGAACTTCAAAAGCTATTCCAAATCCCACAAGCTGAAAAAGCGGATTCCTACCACAAAGGAACAGCAGGCAATTTTCTATAATACCCATGAAGCGATTGTGGAGGACGCAGTTTTTGAACGAGTGCAGGAACTAAGGGCGAACAAACGCCGCCCCACAAAAGCAGACCGACAAGGCTTGTTCTCCGGCTTGGTATACTGTGCGGATTGCGGGAGCAAATTACACTTTGCCACTTGTAAAAGTTTTAACGGTTCACAAGACCATTACCGCTGTGCAAAGTACAAGAGCAATACAGGAAGCTGTACGGCTCATTTTATCCGCGAGGACGTGTTGAAGCAAATCGTATGGAGCAGGATATTTGACGTGACCGCCCTTTTCTTTGATGACATCATGGCTTTCCATGAAATGATGTATCAGCAACGCTCCGCTGAAACAGAAAAGGAAATGAAGCGCAGGAAACGAGAAGTCGGACAGGCACAAAAAAGGATTGCGGAACTTGACCGTATCTTCAAGCGGATTTATGAGGACGATATAAGCGGCGCAATCAGCCACGACAGGTTTTTGAAGCTGTCCGCAGAGTATGAAGCGGAACAGCGGGAACTGGAAGAAAAGGTCAAGGCAGACCAGCAGGAAGTCGATACCTACGAACAGAATAAAAGCGATTTTGACAGCTTCGCCGCGATTATCCGCAAATATGTGGGGATAAAGGAACTTACCCCCGCAATCGTCAATGAATTTATCAAGAAAATCATAGTCCATGCGCCGGAAAAAGTGGACGGGAAGCGGGTACAGAAAGTAGATATTGTTTTCAACTTTGTAGGGGAAATCAATTTTCTTTCTGCCACGCAACCGAAACGGCAAGGCGCATAGAAACTCGAAAAGACGGTACAGCCCATGTAATCGGGGCTATACCGCCTAATCTGAAATTACTTCCCTCTAACCGTAAACATTTGAAACGACCGGCGTTGCCGGGCATTGTGAACCGAGCAGGGGCCGATCTGTGACCCCTGCTCTTTCTCCTGCTTTTTTATCCGACACCCCAAACCGCCCTCATTCTCCCCCTATACTACTCCCCACAGCACCCCTATACTCTCTAGGCGAGCACCCCATCTCTGCCTTGAAACACTTGGTAAAATAGCTGGGGCTGGAAAACCCGCAGTCCAGGGCGATGGCGGTGATGGGTCGTCGGTAAAGCTGAGCCGCTGGGCTGCGGCGGAGATACGGCGGCGCTGGAGGTATTCAGTGGGGCTGCAATGCAGGTACCGCTGGAAAGCTTTCTGGCAGGTACGGGCACAGATATTTCCATAGCGGGCTATGTCGTACACGGTAATGGGTTCGCTTATGTGTTCTTCCATCCAGCGGAGCATGGCCTTTATCCGGGCTTCCTGCTCATCGGTAACTTTACGGGGCGGCAGCACGCCGCCCTTTTGCTTTGCCAGGAAAAGGATCCGGGACAAGGCCCAGCGCACCGCCAGCTCATAGCCCGGCGATTCCTCATGGCACAGGCGAAAAGTCTCCCGGAATGCATCAAAAAAGGCAGAGTCTCCAGCAGGAGTAAATGGGAGGAACGCAGGCCCTTCCTCTACAAAGGGGCGTACATAGTCCGTGTCGAACACGCTGCCGGGGGCCCCGGCCACGATACCTGGGTCGAAAAGAAAGGAGCGGTACTGGGTAGGCCCCTCCAGATAGGTAAAGGAGTGCAGTGCGCCAGAATTGATGAGGCACCCTTCGCCCGCCTTCAGTTGCCAGGTCTTATCTCCTACCCCCACTTGGACGATCCCCTTCGGCAGAAAGAACACCTCCAGCTGCCGGTGCCAGTGGGGCGCAATGACTGGGCTGCGGATCATGCCGCTTTCCCTGGTGGAATCCAGCATGGTCAAATCAAAATGCCGGGAGCTGTTTTCGAGCACTTCGCGCCCCTGGCCGTCAAGCTGCATATGCGGCCTGTAATTTATCATAGGTTCCCCCTCCTTTGTTCGCTGCAGTACAAGTATATGCCGTCAAGGTGTATGCGTCAAGAGGTTCTTTTCTGTATACTGAAAGCAGCTTCGAAAACGCGTATACGAGGTAATGCACTTCTTTACCCTGGGCCGCGGTTCGCTGCGGCCCAACTTTTTCTACAGGAGGGATAGTTTCATGAGCAAAGAAAAAAGGCGCGGCTTCATCGGCAGCTACACAAGCTACGCCATGCTGTACTTCTTTTCCTATTTCACCCTTGCGTCCTTTAACGCCGTGCTGCCGGTGTACCTGACCGGCATCGGAAAGCAGACCAGCGAGATGTCCTTCATCCTGTCCGCCTCCAGCTTTTTCTCCCTGGCCATTGGGCCTTTGGCGGGGTATTTGTGCGACCGCACCCAACGGCCCCGGCTCATCAGCGGCCTGCTGATGGTGGGCATGGCAGGCATGTCCCTGCTCTTTGGACAAAGCCGCGAGACCCTGGCTCTGTTCCTGCTTAAGGGTGTGCTGATGTCCTTTCTGGTTGCCACCCAGCCTGTCTCTGAGAAGCTGGCAAGCACAGGGCCCCACCGCTACGGCGTACTGCGGGTGTGGGGAACCGTGGGCTATTCCGCGGGTGCTCAAGCTGCCGGTATCGCGGTGCAGAGCTTCCCACCCATGGCGCTGTTTTCCATGTACGGCTAGTCGAGATACCAATGATGTATCTTCTGTCGATACGAAAGAATGTTTTAGAACATGAGTTTTCAGAGGAATATGGTATATGCTTTGGGCAACTATTTCGGAAAATGGAAGAGAAGAAGCTGACAGCAGCTGCTCCGCCGATGGTACTGTTTCATGGCGATGAGTATACCCCATTTGGATTAGATACAGAGTTTGCAATCCCTATAAAGGAGTATGCAACTGGAACAAGAGATTTCTGCCCTGGATTATGCTTGAAAACAGTTGTACAGGGTTCTTATTTACAGCTTTCTTCTGTTTATGCAAGACAAATAGAATGGGCAGAAAGGGAAGGCTATGAAAACAGCAATGCGTTGTATGAGGTATATGTAACAGATCCAACAGAGGTTTTAAAGGAAAGCGAACTTGTTACGGAGGTCTATTATCCGGTAAAAAAGAGAGTTTCAAAAGACTGAAATGACAAGCAGATGCTGTGAAGTGCATGAGAGGAAGAAAGTATGAATCAGATAAAGATGAAAGAGTTGGAACAGATTATAAGTAGCAAATATGGAAATACCACAGGGATCATCATAATAAAAGATGGTGATGTATCCTATGAAAAATACTTTAAGGGCTGCACTGCGAATAGCCGCGTTCATATCTATTCCGTGACAAAAAGCATTATTTCAATATTAATTGGGATTGCTCTGGATAAAGGATACATTAAAAATATTGAGGAGAAAGTGCTGGATTACTTCCCAGAATACAAAGTGAAAAGGGGAGAGAGAAGAATACAGAATATTACACTAAGAGATATGCTGACAATGACGGCACCTTATAAATATCGATTTTTTGCACCTTATATAAAATATTTTACAAGTAATGACTGGGTAAAATTTTCGCTTGATTTATTAGGCGGTCGTGGGAAGATAGGGGCATTCCGATATGCCCCGTTGATCGGGCCGGACATCTTATCGGGAATTTTAGTGAGGGCAACAGGGCAACCCGTATTAGATTTTGCGGCAGAGAATTTATTTGAGCCGCTTGGAATTAAAGTGGAAAATAATTTACTATTCGAAACCAAAGAGGAACAATTGGCATTTAACCAGTCTACGGATATTAGCGGATGGGTAATAGATTCTATGGGGATTCATGCGGCAGGCTGGGGACTTACGCTTACACCAATGGATATGGCAAAGATTGGGCAGTTATATCTGAATGGCGGTATGTGGGAGGGGAAGCAGATCATTTCCTCAAAATGGGTAGAGGACAGTACAATAGAACACAGCCGATGGAAAAAAGAGAATCTGCCCTATGGATATCTATGGTGGGTAAATGAGGATGGCTATGCAGCAATGGGAGATGGCGGCAATATCATTTATGTAAACACAAAGAAAAAGCTGGTGATTTCTATTGCAGCTCTCTTTGTACCCAAAGCAGGGGACAGAATAGAATTAATCAAGAAATTCATTGAGCCTATTTTATGAGATGAACAAAATTGTATTATCAGTTGACTTTATCACAAAGACGATTTATAGTGTCATCGACCAAGAAAAAGGGATTGACTCTCGTATTATGTGAGGGTTTACACTTAAAGTCAGGAGGTGGTTTCTTTGCTGAAAATAGGAGAATTTTCAGTCTTGTCACAAATCAGTATCCATATGCTCCGGCACTATGATGAGATTGGTTTGCTGATTCCTGAGCATGTGGATGATTTCACGGGATATAGATACTATATAAACGAGATGTATTCAGCCGATGTGTCGGTCAAGATAAAATCGGCATATCGGGCGAGGTTTCAGCAGGGGAAATTCATGGGAACATATGCGCCCTATGGGTATGTCAAAGACCCTGCCGACCACAACCATCTGCTGATAGATGATAAGGTGGCGCACGTTGTAAGGGAGATATTCGACCTTGCACTTGCGGGAAACGGAATCGCCAAAATCCGCAAGCACATCAATAAACAGCACGTCTTACGCCCTGCCGCTTATGCGGCGGAGCAGGGGGTAACAGGCTATGAGAGATACTTTGAGGACAATGAAGAAAACCGTTATATCTGGAGCGAGAACAGCGTGAGGGGCATTTTAAGAAGCCCTATCTATGCGGGAAACCTTGCAGGCTATAAGCGGATTGCCGCCAACATGAAAAGCAAGAAACGCCCCTCTAAACTGCCAGAAGAATGGGAAGTGATACCCGACACACATGAGGGAATAGTCACGCAGGAGGAATTTGACACCGTACAGCAGCTTATGACGAGCCGCAGACGGGAACAGAACGCAGGGGGATTTAAGAATATCTTTGCAGGCGTTATCAAGTGTGCGGACTGCGGCTATGCTTTGCGGGCGATGAACGCTAACAGGAGGAAACGCCCCGATGTTATCGACTGCGTACTGTATTCATGCAATAATTATGCCAGATACGGGAGAAGCGAGTGTACTCCCCACAATATAGAAGCGAGGGATTTATTCAATGCCGTGCTTGCCGACATCAACCGTTTTGCGGATATGGCGGTGAATGACGAGCGGGCGGTGAGGGCGATTGAAAAGCGGCTCACGGAAACAGACCAGAGCAAAGCAAAGGCAATGGAGAAAGAACAAAAGAAGCTGAACAAACGTCTTGCAGAGCTTGACAGGCTGTTTTCCTCTCTCTATGAAGATAAGGTCATGGAGCGTATCACCGAGCGGAATTTCGAGATGATGTCGGGGAAATACCAGAAAGAACAGCTTGAAATCGAAGCGAGATTAAAAGAGGTAACGGAAACTCTCAATGAAAGCTATGAGAAATCGCAGGGAATCCGTGACTTCCTCTCCCTTATCCGCAACTACCAAGGTTTGAAAGAACTGGACGCAACCGTGGTAAACGCACTGATAGACAAGATACTTGTTTCGGAGCGTGAGAAGATGGCAGACGGAACGGTTAGACAGGAAATCAAGATTTACTATAAATTCATCGGCTTTGTCGGTGAATTACATATCACACCCACAAAGCGGTGGACAGCGTTACCCGTTAAACACTGTACGGTGTGCGGTGTTGAATATGTCCCCGGTTCTGGCATATCGAAGTATTGTCCTGTTTGCGCCAAGAAGATACAGAGGGAGCGTGGGATTGAGGGAAAACGTAGGAGCAGGGAAAGAAAAAGACAGGTATATATTGAACTGTCCGCAAAAAATGACCGACTGATTTGACGCAGCGGGAGGGCCGCATCAAGAGGAGGGGCAACCAGAACCCCACCGTACACATTTACCGTTATGTTACAGAAAATACGTTCGATAGCTACTTGTGGCAAACTGTACAGAAAAAGCAGGAATTTATTGGGCAGATTTTGACCTCAAAATCCCCTGTACGCTCCTGTGAGGATATCGACAGCACGGCTATGGACTTCGCCGAAGTCAAGGCTTTGTGCGCGGGCGACCCCCGCATAAAGGAGCGCATGGAACTGGATATAGAAGTATCCAAGCTGAAAATTTTGCAGGCCAGCCACCGCAGCCAGCAGTACCGTTTAGAGGACAGGGTGCGGCTTTCTCTGCCAAAAGAGCAGGAGGACACAGAGCGGCGTATCCAGTGTTTGCGGGAGGATATCACCATGGCAGAGGCCCATCCACAGCACGCAGAGGGCTTTGTGGGCATGGAAATCTGCGGCAAAATGTATATGGAACGCAAGGACGCCGGAGCCGCATTGATGGAAGCCGCTGCCGGGTTCGAGATTGGTTCGGCGGAAAAAACCGGCCAATACCGGGGATTTTCTCTGTGTATCCGCAGGCGTACTTTCTCTGACGAAAAGGAATTTCTGCTAAAAGGCAAGCTCACCTATGTCATAGAACCGGGCGATTCCGGTATGGGGAATGTCATGAAAATTGAAAATGCCCTGACGCGGTTACCCGCAGAATTGGAGAAAACAGAGGGTAAATTGGAAAATATCAAGCAACAGATCATACTTGCCCAGGCTGAAATCGGCAAGCCCTTCCCCCAGGAACAGGAGCTGAAGGACAAGATTGCCCGTATGGCCGAGCTTGACCGGGTGCTGCAATTAGAGGAAGCAGGCAGGAAGGAAGCTGGGCAGCTTTGCCCCCAAGAGCCTTTGAAGAACGAGGAAGTCGAAGTGGCTTTGTAACCCATAAAATGGTAGCCCTTGCCTTACCCAGATTGCCCTATTGCCCCTAAAATGGCTCTGCAGAGCCATTTGCATCCGTATCCCCTTTTTCAAAAGATGATAGGACAAGGATAGGTTTTCCTGCTATAATAGGTATTGTAAAAAAGTGCAGGGAGGGCAGGGCCACATGGGGGCTTTGCCTTTTCCTATGCCTGTTTTTAGAAAGGGGCGATGCCATGAGCGTAGAAATTAACGATGAACTGTACGATAAAATGTTAGAGGAAAAGGAACGTTTCCGGGAAGAACTCCTGTCCATGGAGCCGGAAGAAATACTGGACCATGCCTGGGAATACACCGCCCGCGAGGATATCCTTATGGCCGTGGAGCATGGGGATATGGAGGAGGGGCAGGCCAAGGCACTGTTGTCCCCCCCTTCGCCGCTTGCCGATGTGATGAAGGAATACAGGAAGCAGGAAGTAAACAACGGGGCGATACTCGCGGCCCTGGAGGATGCTGCCAAGCTTCATATGGAGCCGCCCATCTACCGTCAAAGCGTCCAACATGCTATGGAGCATGGCGAACGGGAGGCGTATTTTGCTTCCAGGAGGGTGTTTGAGGCTTGCGGGAATGCGATTGATGAAAGCGTAAACAGCCACTTTGACGGGATGCATTTACCGGACAGCGTGGTGCGGGACGTGCTTACAAAATACAGCGCGGAGCGTGTAACGCTGGTGCTGGCCCGTACCGTCCAGGGAAAGGAATGGGACTTGCGTTTCTCGCGCGCTAACCGGGAGTGGGCAAGGACGGTTGACACGTCGTGCATAGGGAAGGAGCCGTACTACTGCATGGCAACCGCCCACCCTGCCATACTGGACGGGTTTATTTCCCTTTTCCGCAAACAGGTTTTGGAGAAGGGTAAAGCCCCCCAAGCCCATAAAAAGCCTGCCAAGCATCCACAGGAAAGGGGGGATGGTTTTGAACTTTGAACACATCCTACCCCTTGTACGGCCACCCCCTGGGTGGTTTTTTTCATGCCAATTTTGAGGGGGAGGAGGTGAATTTTATAGCAAAACGGGAAAATATCTTGAACCTTGCCCTGCCCTTCCCAGATGAAAAATCCCATGCGCTTACGCACTTTTTGGAGGAAAACAGGGAAGATTTGGAGTGCTGCATGGTGGAATCTGCAGAGCAGTTGTACCGCAAAACGGTTCCTGCTGCCATACGGAAATACATTGACGCTACGCTGAAAAAGCAGCAGCCGGAGCCGGGGAAAGCATCCCTTGAGGGCGAAAGCAGGCCCGAAGGGCCGGCAAGTCTTTGATACCGGGGGGATCCCGGTTCAAAGACGAGCGAGCCAGCATCGCATTTGTATACACGCTCGTATACACAAACGTCTACACAAATGCAGTTGGTTAGGGAGTGCCCTAATACCCCGTTATAAAGCGCTTCGCGCATAAAGGAAGGAGTTGATAGATTGTGGTTTAATTTCCGTTTGACGGAAAAGGAGCACCGGCGGCTGCAAAAGCGGGCGAAGTCCTGCGGCCTTACCATGTCGGCCTATGTCCGGCAAATCATCAATGGGTATAAGCCCAGAGAATCACCCCCAGCCGATTACCATTCCATGACGCGGGAGATAAAAGCAATCGGCAACAATCTGAACCAGCTTGCTTTTGTTGCCAATGCTACCGGGCTTATCGACGAAGCTGCTTATTATGAAAACGTCATTCAGCTACGGGATGCCCTACAGCGCATAGAGAAAGCCGTGGTGGGCAATGGCGCAGACGAAGATATGGCCGGTGACTGACCATCTGGCCCGCTGCGTCCGCTATGTGATGAACCCGGACAAGACCCAGGGTGGCAGGCTGGTTTCGGGGGTGAACCTGTTTATACCCTTCTGCGATTGGCAGTCTCCCACCAGCCAAATGCGCAAGACTAAAGAGCGTTTTGGTAAACCGGGTGGGCGGCTGGCGTATCACCTAGAACAGAGTTTCAAAGAGGGGGAGGTCACGCCAGAGCTGGCGCACAAAATCGGCGTGGAGCTGGCGCGGGAATTGTTTGGGGACAGGTATGAGGTTGTGGTTGCCACCCACGTTGACAAAGTACACATCCACAACCACATACTATTAAATTCTGTTTCCTTTGCGGATGGTAAGAAATTCCACCAGCCTAACAGTTTCTATGAAAACCATATCCGCAAAGTGTCCGATGCCCTCTGCCAGAAGTACGGCCTTTCTATTATAAAGGAGGCAGAGCCGTCCCACTATGAAAGCTACCCGGCCCAGCACCATCAGGAGCCGCATCCCTCCCCCACCGTCCACTCTGCCATGTATGAGGACATCGACCGGGCCGTGGGCGCTGCCCGTGACATGGAGGGTTTTTATCATATCTTAACGGAAATGGGGTACCGTGTCAAGCGGGACACAGCCCACCCAGCTATTGCACCAGAGGGGCACGGCTTTTTCCGGCTCTACAAATTTAAGAGGGGGTACACAGAGGAAGATATCCGGCGCAGGATAGAGGAAAAGAGCAAGGCTCACGCACCCAGCAAAGTTTATGGTGCATGGAACAATCAAAAAGAATTTCACTTTTATCAGGTGCGGTTCACCCGGTACTTTGCCCGTAGGCTCACCATGCGGAGCCTACGGGCTACTTATCTCCACTACCGCTATCTTTTGCGGAGCGTCCAGCGGCAGACGTACCCACGCTATCCAAGTATTGATTTGCGCAAAGAGGCTGCCAAACTGAACCGCTACTCGGCGCAGGCGAGGCTGCTGGCGCGGGAGAAAATCGACACCCAGGAAGATTTGCAGTCCTTTCAAAAATTACTGGATGAGAAAATCCATACGCTCAATAAAAAGAAATGGTATTTGAAACGGACGCTAAAAAAGGATATCACAGATGAAGAAAGGCAGGCGTTGAAAAAGCAAATTGAAGAATTGGAAAAACAGGTGCGGCCCCTGTACCGTGAACGCTTCCTCTGCGCGGATATCAGGAAGCACAGCGGGGTGGTGGATGCGGAAACCCGCCGGGAAAAAGTGGCGGCGCGGGAGCGGCTCACACAGGAAAGGGGGCACACATGGACACAACGGCAGAAGCAGTAGATGAATTATTCCGGGTGACGTACAAGGGCATTACCTACACTTTCCGTCTGGCAGAGGAACTGCTGGCGGGCGGCGGCAAGCTGGTGGCAGGCGCGGCTCACGGCGGCGCGGCGCTGGCGGGCATCTTTGCAGCCTTGAAGCACCAGGAGTACCGCACAAAGGGCGCTGTGAAATTTGAAAATTTGTTGCAGCGGGGCAAGGGCTTTGCCCAGTTTGACATGCTCGGTGAGATAGTTCATTGTCTGCGCCATCTGTTTCAGATTGAATACCTTTGCCCAGCGCGCGTAGCCAGCGCCTTTTCCGGCCTGCAATTTTGCCTGAATATCCACCAGAAGATTGACTTTGGGCGGCTCTGATTGAACAGCCGCTTTCTTCCTTGGGGTATGCTCTTTTTTCCCCGCCAGTACCGCCCGTATTTCATCTTCACTGTATCCTTTTCCCAGCTTTCCATCCATGCGGGCAACATTCTTCCAGCCGGGGGCTTTGAGCCGGATTGCCTGTCCCCGGCGCGACACTTCACATCCCATTTCTGTAAGCAGTTTTAACAGCCCGTCAAAGTCTGCCGGTTTCTGTTCTAATGCCTGGTCAATCATCACGCGGAGCTGCTCCCGGTGGGAGGGCTTCGCCTGATCCCCCAGCCACTTGTTATAGCTTTTTCCATGCGGTTTTGGGTCCTCTACAATGGAATAGCCGTTCTCAACGCAGATGGTATCATTCAGCCGCCGGACCGCGCGGGTGCTGCCCCAGAAGTTTCGGAATTTCCGGTCACAGTTCAGATTGACCGCGTTCCAGATGATGTGGTTATGGATATGGGATTTGTCGATATGGGTGCAGACCACAAAGGCGTGACTGCCCTTAGTGAACCGCTTTGCAAACTCCACGCCCAGCCGGTTGGCTTCTTCCGGGGTAATCTCGCCGGGGACAAAGGACTGCCGGACATGGTAGGCAAGTACATCGTCCGCACCGCGTACCCGTCCAGTGGTGGAAATGTACTCCCGTTTTGACAGCAGAAACTCGGCATCGGCTACCCGGCTGTCACACGCAAAGCCGGTGACGAGCCTGCCGTTATCTGTCTTTTGCGGGTTGGATACATAGTCAATAATGTCACTGACCGCTTGGCTTTCGGTGCGGCCCTTGCCGATGTGCAGCGGCATGATGCGTGTAGTTGCCATGATGGAATCCTCCTCTCTGAACTCGTTTCTTTTATTGCAATAAATCCTTTTGGCGGGTATAATAAAATAAAAATTTTTCTGCACCTCAAAGGAGTGCCTTTTATGATAGAAAAATGGATAGCAGAGGCAACGGAATGTGATTTCAAAGTTGCCGTTGAAATTAAAAAACCAAAAAGCTGGCTGAAAAGCGTCAGTGCCTTTTCTAACGGTATTGGAGGGACGCTGTTCTTTGGCATTGATGATAATCAGAATACGGTCGGCCTGCCCGACATTCAAGGTGATGCCGAGGCCATCAGCCGCTTTATTAAGGAGCGGATTACACCCATCCCTCAATTTGTGCTGACCCCGTTTCAGGAAGATGGAAAGGATATGCTTGCCTTAAAAATTCCAGCTGGGACCTCTACACCCTATTACTATAAGGCAGACGGTATTATGGAAGCCTACATCCGGGTTGGGAATGAAAGCGTGGTTGCGCCTGATTACATCGTCAACGAACTGATTTTGAAAGGAACGCACCGGTCCTTTGACGCGCTGGTGACAGATGCCCCCAGGAAAGATTATAGCTTTACACTGTTGGAAGCAACCTACCTGGAGCGTACAGGACTGCGGATGGAACTGCCGGACTACTGTTCTTTTGGCCTTGCGGATAAAAATGGGATGCTCACAAATGCCGGAAGGCTGCTGACGGATCAGCGCACTGTTTTTAACTCCCGGATATTCTGCACCCGCTGGAATGGTTTGGAGAAAGGCTCTATCTTTGATGATGCGCTGGATGACAAGGAGTATGAGGGCAGTCTGATTTATCTCCTGCAAAGCGGCTGTGAATTTATCCGAAACAACTCCAAAGTCCGTTTCGCAAAAGAAGCGCAGTATCGTGTGGATAAACCTGATTACGCAGAGCGGGCAGTAACCGAGGCTGTGGTCAATGCCCTGATCCATCGGGATTATATCGTTTTGGGCAGCGAGATTCATATTGATATGTACGATGACCGGGTAGAGATTGTATCGCCAGGTGGAATGTTCGAGGGTGCGCCTGTTCAGGAATGTGACATCAATACCATTCGCTCTGTACGCCGGAATCCAGTCATTGCAGACTTGTTTCACCGTATGAAATATATGGAACGGCGGGGAAGCGGTCTGCGTAAGATCGTAAGTGAAACAGAAAAACTGCCAGGGTATGAAGAATATCTAAAACCGGAGTTTTTCTCAACACCATCGGATTTCAAGGTGATTTTGAAAAATGTGAACTACATCATGAGTGGTAGTTCCACACATGAAACCACACATGATACCATACATGACTTTGCTTTGACGCAAAAACAGGCTCTTTTATTGGACTTCTGCACCGAGGCCAGAAGCAGGGATGAGATGCAGTCATTTGTTGGGATTACAAACCGTTCTCATTTTAGTAAGGCTTATTTGAAACCGCTGTTGGCATCTGGGAAACTTAAAATGACCATTCCTGATAAGCCTAAGAGCCGGAGCCAAAAATATATTACAGCAAAAGAGTAATAGGCCAATCCGGGTTGTGGCTGGAATCAGCCGATATTCCGTCAAAAAGAAAAAGCGGAGGAAGGCGCGGCGAAGAACGCCGTTCCTCCCTCCGCAGATGGGGCAAGCTGTCCGGTCAGGAGAGCTTGGAAAGCTGGGCCAGTATCTTCTGCACACCCTCCCAAAGCTGTTCCTGCCGCTGGGATATATCCTCCAAATCAGCGTCATAAACCCGCCCGGTTTCATAGGCTGGGTTTAGGGCAATTTTCTTTTCGTCCACCATGTTCAGCAGTTCAGGAATTAACTCGGTCAGGCGAATGTAGCGTGAAATCTGATTGCGGCTTTGCCCAACCTGTTCTGCTAAAATTTCTCTGGATTCCTTGCCTTCAAAATTCCGCCCAAGTTGGGCGGAATTTTTAGAGGGCCGACCCGCCTGCCGTTTCATGGCTTCTAATTTCATCTTGTAGGCAAAGGCCCTCTCGCTGGGGAGCAGGCTTTCCCGCTGCAAGTTGCTGTCAACCATAATAATCGTGGCGGCGTCATCGTCCAAATCCCGGACAATCACCGGCATGGTTTCTTTCTCTGCCAGTTCGCTGGCCCGATGCCGCCTGTGTCCGGCTACCAGATCATAGCCGCCCTCCGGGTCAGGACGGGCGATAGCAGGAACCAGAACACCGTACTGCCGGATGCTGTCCGCTGTTTCCATCATGGCATCATCATCTTTGACCTTGAAAGGGTGGCCCTTGAACGAGTGCAGCTCGCTTAAAGGGATTTCTACCACCTTTTCCCGCCCCGCATCGGCGCGGCTTTCCTCGGTGGAAAACAGATCATCGACCGATGCCAGCTCTACTTTTTTCGCGCTGCTTTTCAAGTTTCAACACCTCCTTGGTCAGATTTGCGTAGCCTTCCGCTACTTTGCCGCCTGGGTCATGGGCGAAAATGCTCCTGCCCTCCGCGCTGGTTTCCTTTGCCCGGACAGAATGGCTCTGGTAGATAAAATACTCATCTATGAGGACAAAAAGGTGGAGATCGTCTTTCGGTATCGGGATGAGTTCGCCAGGGCGATGGAGGCAGCGAAAAACTACAAGGACTGTCCGCTTCCGGCAGTGGGCTGAGAGGGAGAGAGAAAATGGCACGAAAGAGCAGAAAAGCACAGGCACAGACTGTGGCAGAAGTGAAAAAGGAAATAACGGCGCTCCCCACCGCCATCTATGCCCGCCTCTCGGTGGAGAACAGCGGCAAGGACGATGACGGGAACTCCCTGCAAAACCAGATCGCCGTCTGTGAGGACTATCTGGACGGATGCCCGCACCTCCGGCTCACGGAGGTCTACTCGGACAACGGCAAAACCGGGACTGTGTTCGACCGTCCGGCGTGGAACCGCCTGATGGACGATGTGCGGACGGGGAAGATACAGTGCATCGTGGTTCGTGATCTCAGCAGGTTCGGGCGCGACTATGTGGAGACTGGCAACTATCTGGAGAAGATTTTCCCAGCTCTGGGGACACGGTTCATCTCCGTGAAAGAGAATTTCGACAACTTCACCTGCGGCAACGCAATGGAGTCCCTGTCGGTGAGCCTGCAAAACCTGGTGAACGCCATGTATTCACGGGACATCTCCAAGAAGGTCTCCACGGCACTCCGGGCGCAGATGGAGACGGGGATCTTTCGGAACCGCAACCTCCCCTATGGCTATCTCTGGAACGAGGATAAGACCGCCTATGTGGTGGATGAAGAAGCCGCCGCTGTTGTCCGGCAGATATTTGAGTGGAAACGGCAGCCCGGTTTGGACGCAATTACAAGGAAACAGGCCAGTACTTGGAGCAAATCTTTCCCTTTTTAGACGTGCGTTTTGTT
>NZ_QWLE01000059.1:0-14596 GCF_009917365.1 Neglectibacter sp. X4
CAATCCACAGCATCCTAAACAGTGTAGCATACCCCTGGAGAGGGGGCTATAAATACTACTCTTTTATAATACGAGGGATCTGTATGAAAAGAACTGCGATGATATTTCGTGTTGTGCGTTTATTGCTGGGAGCACTGCTATGCGGAAGTTTGACTGCCTGCCAGAGCGAGCAGGATAAGCTTTATGATGAACTGGTAAACAGCGCTAAACAGAATAGCCAGCCGGAAAGTGTGCTTAGCTCTCAGACGGAGAGCAGCGCGATTTCCCAAGCTGGAGAAGGCAAGCAGCTTAGCGGGGAGCTATGGATATCCCTGCCGGCAAAAGAAAACGCCATAGAAAGCTGGGCCAGCAAATTCAGGGAACGGCACCCTGACGTAAAAATTTCATTTGAATATGTAGTGCCAAACCCCTCTGAGGGATACCCCGGCGATTATATGGAACAGTACACCAGCAAAACCGTGACAGCCCTTGCTGGCGGCGAAGCTCCCGATATTGTGAACCTGGCCTTTGTTTCCTTTTATAAATACGCGAAAACGGGTCTTTTTGAAGACCTGTATGAGCTGATGGAAAAGGATGCGGGTTTTAACAAGGAGGATTATTATACAAACATTTTTGAGGTCATGGAAGATACTGAGGGGCACCTATACGCTATGGTCCCTTTTTTCCGCTTTCACTTCTTCATCTTGAATGATTATATGTTGTATGAAATGAAGACGGACGTTGACGAAGAGTTTGGCGGCAGCGTCGGCTACCAGGACCTGATTGACCTGTTCTGGAGGGGCAGGGCATCCGGCGCCATAAGCGAGGACGCCTATTTCGCGCCGAATTTCAGCAAGTTCTTTTTCGAGGGGCTTGTCATACCGCAATTCCTTAACGAGAAGACCGGCGAAGCCAGGTTTGATACACCGGAATTTATCGAATATCTGGAACAGACTGACGCGCTCCCCTTTGAAAACACCCTGACGCAAGGGTCTACCTACACATATAACTGGCCCATGTTTTCACCTACAGATTATTTCTGCCAGCTTATGACCGTTTCCCTGCAACTTTTGGGCCAGGTAGACGGCGGCCAAATGGCGGGCTGCTCCGAGCCGGTTTTCTATAAGGGGGTAAATGGGGACGCCCCTTTCACAACAGCGACCATGCTGGCCATACCGAAGGGGCCAAACGCGGAATTGGCGTGGGAATTCCTTAAATTCATGATAGAGGAAAAAGAGTTCCCAGAAGAAATCGACATGTACAACAGCAGTGATTTGCAGGATTATCTTATGCCGTATGGCCACGCAATGCCGGTAAATAAGAATAATTGCAAAAAACTGATTACCTCGATTTATGGATCCGATTCGTTAGCCGAAAAATTCTGCACATACAATGAAACCCTGAATGCAAGGGCCAGCTCCAGCTCGGAAATAATGGAAAACCTGAAGGATATTTTTATCAGCTACTATGACAACCACCTGATAAGCGCCGAAGAGTGCGCAAAACAGCTTCAAGAGCGGGCGTGGATCTACCTCAATGAGTGAAGCCTTGCCTAACTATAGATAAGGAGATGAAACTGTGTCGTATATCGTTTTCGATACTCCCGGTTCACATTCCTTTGTATATGACCGGGAAACAAACCGGGTAATCCTTATTCCGCATGCGGATGCAGAGAATTTGCATCAGGCCCTGCAAACAGGGGAAGCAAATCCCACCCTGCAGAAATATCAACAGAAAGGGATATGTTGTCCCAGCATTTTGAAGGACATAGAACACCCGACTGTTCCCATGATGGAAGAGATTGCCAGCAGCCAGTTAGAAGACCTTTTGCTGCAGGTTACACAGAACTGCAATCTGCGCTGTGAGTATTGTACATATTCCGGTAAGTATTATAACCGTACCCATTCCACAAATCACATGAGTTTTGAGGTCGCCAGTCAGTCTGTAGATTTCTTTATGGAACGGGCCAAGGATAAAAACTCTGTTGTCATTGGCTTCTACGGAGGAGAACCCCTGTTGGAGTTTGAGCTTATAAAGAGGGTTGTAAGCTATGTAGAGGAAAACTATGGGGAGAAAAAGGTTTCTTACGGGATGACCACGAATGGGACTCTTCTAACAGAAGATGTTGTGACCTTTTTGATAGAAAAACACTTCAATATCATCATCAGCCTTGACGGCCCAAAAGATCAGCACGACAAATACCGGCGCTTTGTTTCTGGAAAGGGTTCCTTTGACGTGGTGATGGAAAACATGCAACGCATCCGGACCCTGCACCCGGTGTTTTATCAAAATCTCCGCACAAATACGGTTGTTACACCAGATAAAGATTTGGAAGCATTAGAAGTTTTTTGAATAAGGACGAACAACTGGAAGGGATAACCCCCGGCATTTCAATGCTTAATGACAGTGGGAACAAAGAAGAGTTTGCCTTTGGCCCGGAAAACCGTGTGGTTAACGAAAGGGAACGGGCAAAGCTGATGCTTTACTTATTAGACCAGATTGAAGAGGCGCAGGTTGCCAAGACGCATAGGCGCTATTTGGATGACTTGATTTTCCTATGCAAAACGAACCAGTCGATTGGAAAAATGACAGAAACAGCCCATCATGCAGGCCCGTGTACGGTAGGCGTCCGGAAAACATTTGTGGATGTGCAGGGCAATATTTATCCCTGCGAGAAGGTTGGTGAAGTTCCGGCTATGCGGCTTGGTAATGTTTTTGAAGGGTTTGATTTGGAGCGGGTCAAGCGGCTGACCAATATAGGGGCTTTGTCTGAGCCAGAGTGTAAGGAGTGTTGGGCGCTACATCATTGTACCATCTGTTTATGCCGTTGTATAGATAAAGATGTTATGTCCCGCGAGGCTAAGTTGCGCCACTGTGCAGAGAGCAAAGCTGAAGCCCTTACAAAAATGCGAGACCTTTGCTTTTTGCAGATGGAAGGTATGGATTTTGAAAAATTAAGAAGCCTGCAGATGGCTAAATGATGGAGGATAGGTATGAAGCTGCTTGTTTACCCCATGAACAAATCCTTGGCACC
The DNA here is from genome assembly GCF_009917365.1 of Neglectibacter sp. X4. Classification (NCBI taxonomy): domain Bacteria; kingdom Bacillati; phylum Bacillota; class Clostridia; order Eubacteriales; family Oscillospiraceae; genus Neglectibacter; species Neglectibacter sp. X4. Next base: position 3,014 of record NZ_QWLE01000059.1, read on the forward strand.
TTTGGGACGATATGTAGACATGCTGGATGGCTATGACCAGGTGATACCGGTAGCCCCCAGGAGTTTCGGCTATGGAACCAGTGATATGGCTACTGTAGATGGCGGAATGGAAAGCGGGGTGAATATCACACATGACTTGAAATCTGCTTTAGAGGTATGTGACGCGGCCTTTTTGGACTATTACCCTACTGCCAACCTGGACGGAAAACAATATATGGATGTGCTCCAAAGTTTGGTAAATGCCGGAAAGCGGGTGTGGATTTCGGACGACTTGCAGGATTTTCTGGTACGCCATGGCTACGAGGAAATAGGAGGGCTGCCCGTAAAAATCCTTGAATATAACAAAAGCAATATTGTTTTAAACGAAGAAAAACGACTGTTAGAGTTACCTGTACCCTGTATTTTTGTGTTCGGTTCTGGCGATCTTACAAACAAATTTGATATACAACTGGGCTTGCGCAGGGCTTTTCAAAAAGCTGGATATGTAGTCACGCAGCTTGGAACCAAAAAGTACAGCCCTCTTTTTGGGTTCGATCCTTTGCCCAAGTTCATCTTGGAACCAGGGGGTTCCCAGAAAAAGGTGTTGGATTTCAACCACTATGTCTATGAAAAAGCCAAATCTGAAAATGCAGATGTAGTCATTATCGGCATCCCCGGGGGTATTATGCCCAATAACCCTTATCAATTTACAGAGTTTGGGGAACCAGCTTTTCTTATTGGCAATGCGTTAAAATCGGATGTTTCCATCCTAAGCCTGTATTGTGCCCCTTATCCCCAAGAAACCTTGCAATATCTTCTTAACATATGCAAGTATCGTTTCAGCTCGCCTACCCATTATATAAGCCTGGCTTGCCAAGATATGATGGTTTCTCCCGAGACTTTGGAATTTCAAACGCTATCTATCCCGGTGAAGCGTATAAAAGAGGATATTCTCCCCCAAGTCACTTGTCCGGGAGCAAAAGTGTATGCCGCAATGGATACAGAAGGTATGAACTATGTGGCAGAACAGATACTAGCTGAACTAAGTGAAAACATCTAAGGAGGGAAAAGGGTGACAAAGGAAATGGTGCGGGAAAGTATACGGCAGCATCTAGCAGCCTGTAAACCTAGTCCCATAGAAGATGAAGAAGCTTCCATCTTTGGTGAACAGCAGCAGTTTGAGGCGCGGGATTTGGCGTACCTCTGCCTGCAAATGAAAACGCAGTATGGATGTGATTTGAATCCAGTCGTCCAACAGATCAGAACATGCTCTGTGAGTGAGCTGACAAATGCGTTTTGGTCGGCGTTGCGTGAACAGCCAACATGATATATTGCAAGAGGAAACCCGTAAGTATAGCAGTAATAGACAACTGGATATCTTCTACAAGCTTGCGGGAGAAAACTCGTCATGATATCCAAGTAATACAGATACAGGTCGGGAAATGCATGCCCCAAACAGATACAAGCTATAGCAATTCACATGGCACTATCTGTGCATCAATCCTGGCGGAAGCCTTGCCGGAGCATATCCATCTGACCGGCTACTCCTGCCCAGGCGATGATGGACGGCCTTCCCTTGATGGAGTTTGCACAGCGCTTGAAACCTGCCTGGAAAAGCGGCCTGCTTATATCAGTATGAGCATCGGAAGTGAAAACTGGCTGGAAACGTCAAAACTGGCGGAATTGACAAAAAAGCTGGCGGAGGCGGGCACCCATATCTTTGCCGCCTGCGCCAACAAAGGGTATATTGCTTTTCCCGCAGCTTACCCATGGGTGACTGGCGTGAGCTATGAACCCAGTATTTCCGGGCTTTATCGGGAAGAAAACTCGCCAATAGGGTGCAACATTGTTGTAGGCGATTTTTCGTCCTCTGTTCTTGACAAAATGTCTGTAGAAAACCCTTTCTTTGAGTGCCGCACCAACAGCATGGCTGCCCCTTATGCTCTGGGGAGAACTGTCGTAGGGGGGATTAGTTTATCCGATCTCCCTATGTGGGCAGGGACCCCAAATACTGACATACCAGAGGAACTGCCCATGCCCGTTGTGGCCGTGACTGGCCCCATAGAGAGTATGAAGGAACTGCTGGCGTTGTTCCAACGGGAAAGCTATCAGGCTGCGCTGCTCACAGACCAGGCGGAAACAGATTGGGTGGATATGGTTTTACATGTTGAGGCCGAGGGCTTTGCAGCGTGGGTGAGGCCACTAGATAAGGCAGGAATTTTGCTGTTGGATGCGGATCGTACCCTGAGACAACTAAACCATTTCTGCGATTACACAGTCGATTTAAGGCAATTGGATGCACAGAAAGCTTTTGGAGGAATTTTAAGGTTTTTCGCACCAACTGAGACGAAAGAATAAGGGAGGGAACATATTCAAACACAGACTACTGATCGAGTGCTTGAGGCTTGTAGTGATTTCGTTGGTTTCTATTCCACCAGATTTGGCAATGAGTTATTACTCACCGGTGGCTGGTGCGTACGGAGCTAATAACTTGTAGCAGAGATGCCAAATAAAGTTGTTAAATCCAAACAAATATTGAGGCTTTGCTAATATACAGTTCTTATCAATTTTTCTGGAAAACCCTAATAATCTGAAAATGGATTCCGTTAAAACGCTAATGATTTGGAATAGATTTTCACTATAGTATTCTTTTTGCATTTATAATTAAGGTTAACATACTTATTTGAAATTAGTTGTTCTTTATTTACCTATTGATGCTTCGCAAAGAAAGGAAGATTCTAGATATGAAAAAAGATGTGGATTTTTATATTTCAAATGAAAAAAGACTACTTCCAATAAAAGGAGATAATAAGGATGCAATTAGCTATTTGTGCGTTTTCCCAGATTTTTATGAATATGGCCTTCCCAATATAGGTCTGCAAACGATTTACAGAGAATGCCACTACCATAAAAATGTAATTCCTGATCGCTATTATCTTCCCCAGGAACACTGGGAAAGAAAAGACCTTTCCTGGGAACGAAAAAACCTGCAAAAGATAATGATATTATTGGGTTTACTATATCCTATGAAGGCTCGTATCTGAATGCTCTAAAGTGTATGGATTATTTTTGCATACCAAAGAAAAGAGTTGACAGAGGGCAAGGGTTTCCCATCTTAATAGCTGGTGGTGTTCCTATAATGTACAATCCGTTACCGCTAGTAGATTTTTTCGATGTTTTTGTGCTTGGTGAAGGCGAAGATTGTATACACGAAATACTGGATGTATATTTGAACCTCAAGGGTTTACCTAAGAAAGTTATTTTGGAAGGCCTTTCAAGAGTGCGAGGAGTCTTTGTTCCTTCGATACATAATACGTCAACGGATCAGATTAGTCAAACGTCTCCTGTAAACATATCTAATCGACCTGCATACAGCATATTCCTTTCCAAGTATACAGTTTATGAAGAGGAAACTTTTACTATAGAAGTTAGGAGAGGGTGTAACCAGAAGTGTAGATTTTGTTATATGGGAACCAGGCTTAGACCCGCTCGAACGGTTTCTTATGAGGCTTTCAAAGAGGTTGTTCAAACTGGATTATCTTATTGTAATATCATAAAATGTTTTTATGAAGGGCTACCCACTGAGACAGTCGAACAGTATTTGTCATATATTCAGAATTCTGGCGGAAGGTTGCGCATAGGTTCGCAACGTCTTGAAATGTTGTCAGAAAAAATAATTGAGATGATGGCGGCTGCAGGGCAAAGGAAATTGGTGATAGCCCCTGAATCTAGTGAGCGTCTAAGGAAGGTGATAGGGAAAGAAAGAATTACGAATTCAGAAATTATTAAGTATATGGACATAGCTTCAGAGAAGGGAATAAAGGATGTAGGGTTGTATTTTATCATAGGGCTTCCAGGCGAGACAAAAGAAGATCTTGATGAAATTGCGAGTATTATCAATCTTGTGAGACGGCATATGGACGCCTTGGGAAACGAAAGTGGTTTTTTAGAAGTAGGGATAAATCCTCTTTTCCCTAAGCCATTTACTGCCTTTCAATATGTAGGAGCAACGACTCCTGAAATTGCAAGCGAAAAGCTTATGCACATATTAAAAAACATCCAAAAGAACTATCCTGTTCACATATCCAATGATGTGGTTGATGAAAAAGTAGAAAAGAGAGAGATGAAGGAGTCAGATAAATCTGTGATTAAAATTGAGACAACAATAGGCTCCGCCATAACTTTTTCACAACCCATTCTTTCGCGCGGAGACCAAAGATTGGGAGAGGTTTTGATTGATATGTATAAAAAAGAAGACACAGAAGAGAACTGGAGAAAAGCACTTCTGGAAAATGATATACTTTTTTCGGATTTTTTTCGGCCATTCCTTCCATCCGAACGGCTTCTGTGGGATTTTCAAAAGTGTTTTGTATCAAAAGAACATTTAGCGAGTGAATATAATCTGGCTTTAAAATTCCTGCCAACTACAACTTGTGATGCAAACTGTTCCAGATGTAAGTCAAGATGTTTAACAAATGGTGTTTCCATATAAAACATGTAATAAAACCTCAGAACCTTTGATAAAACACGCACAAGTAAACGAGATATCCACGTCTTTATCAAGGGAGGCAAGGTTGACACAAACGCCAAGTAAAAATTTAATTTGTGGCAAAGAAAGGGCGTAAGGAGCAAGCCCTTAAAAAGGGTCAAAAATTATAAGAGAGAAGGGCTAGCCGATAGAAGGAGCTGTCACCAGATAGCCTTGGCGCTGCAGGATAAAAATAGCCTGTCCGACTGAAACTTCACGGTGTTTGGGTGGACAGTCCGCCTTGCGATAGATATCCGGATTATATGGTTCGTTCTTCTTAAGTATGTTGTAAACAGCCGTGAGGAGCATTCTGGCAATGGCAATAATAGCTTTCTTGTGTCCCCGGCGGTTCTTGAGAGCCAGATAACGGTTCCGCACTTCGGGGAACTGTTTGGCACGGACAGCGCCAAGGGTACACTGGACGAGTAAAGGCTTGATGTAAGCGCCAGCCCTGCTGATTCTGGTGGTTTTCTTCTTCCTGTCGCTTTGGTCGTTCTGCGGCGTAAGGCCCGCCAGGAGCACAGATGCTTCGAGGTAGGAAACACGGACATATCCACATCGACTTCCGAAATGAGGGCAATAGCGGAAAAAGACTGGATACCCGGTGCCGTGGCAACGAGGTTGAGTTGGGGGAGGTGTTTTTCAGCAGTAGTCAGGATCAGCGATTCCGAGTTGGCCTTGCAAAGTTCAAGGCTACTCATGTGGGAACGGATAATGCAGAGTTTTTCAGCTTGCTGGGGGCATATTTCTCCGCCCACAGCGGCAGGCACTTCTTCATCTGTAGCTTTCATTCCTTTCGTTTTGAATTGGGAAACATCCGTAATTTTTTCGGAAGGATTTTCTAACAGGCGGGTCGTAATGGCGGTTGTAGCCTTGCCAAACACATCAGAGAAAACGTCGTCCAACTTGATGTTGGAAACAGTCAGGCAGTTTTGAGCACGATTCATTTCACCAGTGGTAAAGTTCGTGAGCTTGTAACGGTAACTTATCAAGTCCCGAAGCTGGCGAATATCCGAAGGAGAGATAAAGCACCAGATCGTGCTTAAAGATGTCGGCGATCCATTTGGCGTCTTTCTTGTCCGTTTTCTTACCACGTGTCGCTTTTACGTATTTGGGATGGGCAAGGACAATTTTGCAGGTAGGTTCCAGTATATTGTAGACAGGTATCCCCGTATTTGCCTGTGGATTCCATACAAACGTCATGGCAGTTGTTTTTCGAAAGCCACATGGCACACCGCTGCAGATCACCTGTAAAGGTAGAAAAGCGTTTAATGCGGTAAATTGTGACACCCTGCGTATTTGTCGAGGCAATGCAGGCCACGAGAAACGACTTGTGCACATTCATTTCACAGCAGATGGGATAAACAATTTTTAACATTACACATCCCCTCTAAATTATTATAGTCAAGGGCTCAGGAATTGACTGGATGCTCACTGAAAGATTGAAGTAGTCTGTCTCTCCAAAGATAAGGTTTCGGGGTCTTTGCCGCCATTTATTGGTGCTTGAAAGAGCGTCTGGCACACATATGAATGAGTTTTAATAGGAACACTGTAATATCAAGGCTTTTCGGAGCCAGCAACCACAAAAAAATATTATTTGAGCTATCACATTACGCAGAAAGCCGTCCGGCATGAAAAAACGGGCGGCTTTTTTGCGTGGATAGCCGGGAGGGAGGCGAAAAATAGTAACAAACTTTTAGCGCAAGATTTGTGCAATATTCACGAAATCAAAAAAAGGAGGTAACGAATGGCAGACGAAAAATTAAACGTGAGCCCGGAGGAAAATCCCCAGCCCAGCTTGTTCGATACTGGCCCGGCGGATGCTCCTGCCCCGGAAACACCCACCCCGGAGCCCCCGGCCCCGGAGAACGCCCCCGAGCAGGCCGCCGGGGATGCGCCCGCCCAGGATGCCCCGGCTGGGGCTCCCGGCGCGGTGAACGTCTCCGCTGACCAGATTGAAAAGCTGATGGCGGAGCGGCGGGCGGCGGAACGTGCGGAGGTGGAAAAGAACGAGCCGCCCGAACCGGAACAGCCGCCCACCTCGGCCCCGGAGGAAAAGGCCGTCGGGGAAAAGGGGCCCGCCAAAAAGGACAAGGCCGCCAAAGAAAAAACGCCCGAGCCGGATAAGTCCAAGGGCAGGCGGGGCCGCAAGCCAAAGGAAGAAAAAGCGGGGCCCGGTGAACCGGGAGGGACGCGGGCCCGCCGTGGCCGCCCGGCCAAGGCTGATAAGGCGGCCCCGGACAGGCCCCCGTCCCAACCTCGAGACAAAATGTCCCAAGGCAAGGGCGGAAAGGCCGCCACGGTAAAGGGCAAGGAAGAGGCCCCCGCCGCTCCTGCGCCGGAAGCGCCGCCCCAGCCCCGTGACGCGACCCGCGCCGAAAAGGAATAAGAAAATCGCATCCCAGCGCGACCAGAGCCCCAACTATGGGAAGTTTGTCCGCTCCGGCAGCGGCTCGGAGGACGGGCGGCGGTTCCCGGGGAACCTGCTTTCATTCCAGACCGTGGCCCATACCGTCCACCCCACGCAGAAGCCCGTGGAGCTGTGTGAGTATCTGATAAAGACCTACACCGCCCCCGGCCAGGTGGTGGCGGACATCTGCGCGGGCTCCGGCACGACTGCGGTGGCCGCCGTCAATACGGGCCGGGAATTTATCTGCTTTGAGACGGCCCCGGCCTTTTACGGCCCGGCCACGGAGCGCATCGAGCAGGCGCGGGCGGCTGTGGCTGCTGGCGGAAAGGGGGTGTGACTATCGGTAAATACAACGTGATATACGCCGACCCGCCCTGGCGGTACGCCCAAAAGGGCCTGCAAGGTGCGGCGGAGCGGCACTATCCCACAATGAGGATTTCATGGATGGGGAGACGGCAAGACAGATAGTCCCATCCTTGCGGGATTCGTCCGCGACAACCAGGTTTGTGGTGAGGGGGTCCAAGCCCCGATCTACGCACTCGACGGAAGCGTAAAAGATTTTAAGTCCACGCAGATATACCGGCCCATCCATATCCCCCTTCCTATTAAAATCGAACGCAAGTTCTTGTTTGCTTTCATTATAGAACAAGCGTTCCCAAAAGTCAAATGGAACTTTATGGAAAGGCTAGCTTATGGATAACACTATGGATAAACTCCGCCTTACAAATGAGCTAAACATAATACAAATTGTAACCACCTGAACCCACCAAACCACCCCAAATCCCCTATCCAGTTAAACGAAAGAATAACACAAGCAGCCTCAAATGAGTTAGACATAACATTTTCCGCCATTGTCCATCTTGTAAAGGAGCGGGCAATATGGTAAAATAAAATTGGAAAGGGGCTGGCAGACATGGATACAAATACGACCCTGGGCCCTGGCCTGGACGCTGCCGGGTTGGGCGCACAGTACGACGCAGCCTGTAAACGGCTCCTGTCCGAGAAGTCCATCCTGGCATGGATCCTGAAAGAGTGCGTGGCTGAATACCATGACGTTCCTGTGGAAGAAATCGAACATAAATATATCGAGGGCACGCCTCAGATAGGCGAGGTGCCTGTCCTGCCGGATGCTCCCCGCATCCAGGGCAGCTCCACAGAGGATGCCTCTATCCAGGAGGGCACTGTTACTTATGACATCCGCTTCCGGGCGGCAGCGCCCAAGCTGGACGGGTACATCGAATTACTTATCAATTTGGAAGCCCAAAATAAGTATAACCCGGGATACCCCTTGCTCAAGCGCGGCTTGTACTATTGCAGCCGCATGATTTCCTCCCAATACGGCGTGGAGTTTGCCCCTCAGCATTTTGAAGGCATAAAAAAGGTCTATTCCATTTGGATATGTATGAACCCGCCTGCCAGCAGGGAGAATACCATCAGCCGCTACCGTATGAAGGAGGAACCGCTGGTCGGCAGCTTCACAGAAAAGGAAGAAAATTATGACCTGCTGACAGTCCTGCTGATCCACCTGGGTGATTCCGGCCGCACAGAAGGGCTTCTGCGGCTCCTGGACGTACTGCTGTCCTCTGAGATAAAGCCCGCTGAAAAGAAGCAGATCATAGAAGAAGAATTTTCGATACCGGCCAGTCAGAGTTTAGAGCAGGAGGTGTCTGCTATGTGCAATCTAAGCGAAGGAGTTTGGGAGAAGGGCATAGAGAAAGGCATAGAGAAAGGTATAGAGAAAGGTATAGAGAAAGGCCGTCAGGAAACCATTCTGGCGACGGCAAAAAATTTAATGAAAACTTTAAAACTGTCTGTTGAGCAGGCCATGGATGCCATGGATGTCCCACAGGCGGAGCGCCCCAAATATGCAGAGCTTCTTAAAGAACAAGCTTAAAAAGGATGTTGCAAAAATCGCTCCCCAGCCGTGTGATATGGCATGGAGGCGATTTTTTATGTTAAAGCCATTTTCAAAATACCTGCGCACACAGGGCAAAGCTGCAAACACAGCCGCCGCCTATTGCCGGGACGTATCCCTTTATCTCAAATGGTGCCAGGCTGCTTTTGGAGAGCAGCCCGCCAGGCTCTACCGGGCTAACGTGCTGGAATACATCTCCTTTATGCGTAACGTAAAGGGCTACGACCCCCGGACGGTGAACCGCCACCTTTCTTCCCTGCGCTGCCTGAATGACTGGCTTGTTAAAACCGGCCAGCAGGCTGAGGCGGCTGTTTTACCCAACGATTTCATGAAAATCCAACTACAATACGCCAGCCCCTGTACGGTCACGAAAAAGGACGTGGAGATGTTCCGCCAGCGCCTGCTGGAGAGCGGCAGCAAGCGGGATTACGCCATTGTCACCCTTTACGCTTATTCAGGCATCCGCCGCAGTGAGTGCGTGAACCTCAAGCTGGATCAGGTAGACTTGACAGCCAAGGAAATTCGGGTCATCGGCAAAGGCAATAAGCAGCGGCTGGTCTATATCAACGACAAAATTGCGTGTGCCATGCGTGAATACCTGAAGGAGCGCAAGTCCGACAGCCCCCACTTTTTCGTCAGCCGCCAGAGCGGGAAGCTGGCCCCCAGCCGCATCAACCAAATTTTCAATAAATATTCGGATATCATTACCCCGAAAACCTTACGGCATTTCTTCTGTTCCCATGCACTGGAGAGCGGCTACTCCATCCATGAGGTGGCCTCTCAGGCGGGGCACAGTGCCATACAAGTCACTTTGTTGTATACCAATCCTTCTGCCCAAGCCATGAAGGACAAGGCCAACAAGCTGTGAGGCGCCCCATGAAAAGGAAAATCTTTTTCGGCTTGCTGGTTCTGGCTTTGATAATGGCTGCGGCTGTCAGCGCATGGCAGATATATGTGCCGCTCCAGGAAGACGCAGAGAGTGTGCGGGCCTATGAGGATTTAATGGCCTGTGTAAGCCTGCCAGAAATTTCTTTGCCATCAGAACCACAGGAAAGAAGCCATCCTGAAACCAGTGCTCCAGAAGGACAAATGGAGCAACCTGGGTCTGCTCTTCCCCTAGTAGATTTTGACGCGCTGCGGGCGATCAATCCCGATGTAACAGGCTGGCTTATCATTGACGGCACCAACATCAACTACCCCGTGGTGCAGGGGACAGACAACCAATATTATCTCCGCCACCTGTTCACCGGCGAGTACAACGCTTCCGGCTGCATCTTCCTGGACAGCCGGAATACCAGAGACTTCACAGACCGCCACAGCATCCTCTATGGCCACCACATGGGCAACGGCACCATCTTCAATGGCTTGATGGACTACAAAGAACAGGCTTTCTATGACGCCCATCCCACCGCCCTGCTGCTGGCACCTACGGGCAATTACAAGATAGAATTCCTCTCCGGCTATGTGGCAAGCATCAGGGCGGAGGCCTGGCAGGTGGAGTTTGGCTCAGAGGGAGAGTTTGCGGAGTGGCTGCAGGTCGCTAAGGCAACTTCCCTCTTTCAGAGTGAAGTTGTGCCTTCTTCAGGGGATAAAGTGCTTACCCTATCCACCTGCAGCTATGAGTTTGAAAATGCCAGGTTTGTGCTGCATGGGGTCTTGAATAACCTATCATGATGGAGCAAGTGGCTTCCGGAAGATATTGATAAAGATAGACAAATCACAAGAAAACCTCCATAATGGGGAAAATACTCATTATGGAGGTTGTACATATGAAAGAATTGGCCAACCACATCGAGCAGTACCTTGTTATCTGCAAAAATGAAAAAAGGCTTTCAAAAGATACCTTAAAAGCCTATGGAACCGACTTGAAGCAGTTTGCTGGTTTTGTAGCCGGACGGGAAGTGGACAAAGAACTTTTAAGCCTATATCTACAGTTTCTAAACAAAAAGTTTGCCCCGCGCTCCGCGAAAAGAAAGATGGCCAGCATCCGGGCCTTTTTTCACGAGCTTGAATACCGGGAAGAACTGAAAGACAATCCATTTGACAAGCTCCGGGTCAGGATGCAGATGCCGAAACAATTGCCGCGAATTATCCCCGAAGAGTCCGTAAAGGCTATTCTACAGAAAGCATACAGCTTGTATCGGGTGAAGAAAGACCAGTGGATACTTCGAGATATTGTGGTATTGGAGCTGCTGTTCAGCACAGGTATCCGTGTGTCGGAGCTGTGTAAGCTTACACCGGACTCTCTTACAATCTCTGACAATGAGGTCTGTCTTTTAATTTCCGGGAAGGGGAATAAGGAACGGATTCTGAAAATAAGGGCACCTGGCCTGGTAACGGTTGTTGACCGGTATATGGCTGAGTTTGAAGCCGACATCTTCTCAATTGGATTTACTTTAGTGAATCGGAACCATCATCCCCTGGCTGCGCAATCTGTTAGAAGAATCATTAGGGAATATGCGGAACTGGCCTGCGTTGAGCAACATATCACGCCGCATATGTTCCGTCACACATTTGCCACTTCCCTCTTAGAAGCCGGGGTTAACATCCGGTACATACAATCGCTTTTAGGACACAGTTCTATATCCACCACCCAAATCTACACTTATGTTTCTACTCAGAGACAAACTGATCTTCTGTCTGAGAAACATCCAAGAGGCAGGATGACATTTGAATTAGAGTAAAGGGAGGGCCGCTATAAAAGCGGCCCTCCCTTTACTCTAATTCAACAAAGGATAATCTCGAATTATC
>NZ_QWLE01000060.1:0-14172 GCF_009917365.1 Neglectibacter sp. X4
GAGCGGATTGCAAAGAAGCTGTCCACCTGATAGAGGGTATTTCTGCGGAGATCTTGCTGGCAGACCGGGGCTATGACACAAATGATATCCTGGCCTATGCGGTTTCAGCTGGGATGGAACCTGTGATCCCGCCCAAGAGAAATCGCAAAGAACAGCGTGACTATGATAAATATCTCTATAAGAAGCTGCGTCATTTGGTAGAAAACTGCTTTCTTACCCTGAAACGTTGGAGAGGTATTGCTACTCGTTATGCTAAGACCTCTGATGCCTTTATCGCTGCGGTACACGTCTGTTGTATCGCTATTTGGGCTGCTATTCGTGCTTAACTCATGTAGACACTATTTAGTATCCATCTAAACAGTCATAGGTGCTGTCATCAATGCTAGCTGAAATCTACCTTTCCTTTCCTGTTGTAATATTCTTAAACTGTCATGTTCATTACACCTACCACCATGACAGGAGGCACCTGCCACCAAGAGGGCGCAATAGCCCCCTTGGCGGCAGGTTTTTTCCATCATATCTTTTTCAGCCGAAAAAGCAAGCTGCTTTTTCCACCCTTAACTCGGTAGCGCTGCTCTGTTTCCAGCAGTTCCACTTTTCGTAAATCCTGCAAAGCCCGGCGCACTGTTGACTGAGATAGTTTCAGTTCTCTGGCAATGGTAGGAATAGCAGGCCAACACTCGCCAGCCCTGTTCGCCCGGTCTGCCAGATAAATATAAACCGTCACGGCCCTGTGCTGCAAGTCCATCTTGTAGAGGAAATCAAACCGGCCCATCCTGCTTTACCTCTGATTCAAATTCCCGGTTGCGTGGGGCAACCGCCTTGAAAGGCTTTCCCTTGCCATCGTCCAGCCTTTTCTTCTGCGGCGGACGCTTATGCTTTTTCTGAGAGGGCGCGCCCTGCTCCGGCCCACCAGCAGGCGTATCCTCTGGCGGTGTATCATCATCCTTAAGCCAATCCGGGTGGTACTTAAGCACAATGGCTTGGAGCAGCTCGTTCTTCTCCGCATAGGCTACCTTGCGGTTGCCGTTCTCTGGGACGGCGTACTGCTCGTCAAACTGGATGCCCCAATCGAAATACAGCTTTAGCCTGACTTTCATGGGGTAGAAACCGGTTTTCATCACGATGAATTGTCCCTTGGGCATAGACTTCAACTCGTCCGGCGTCATGAGAGGCCGCTCTATCATCTGCAAAGACTGGCTGGGGTCGTTCTTGCTCCTGGACACTGAGCCAGACATCACTGTGCGGCTGCCCAGGGCCTTGGACAGCACCTCGGCAGAGCTGCTGTTGGGTGCAAAACCGCCGAAGATGATATCCTGCAAATTATCTACGATAATCTCTGCACCCTCTTTGCTATAGTTCTTCTCTAGCTGTGCAAAGGACTGAATAATCGGTACAATTTGCAAGCGGCGGGAGCGGGAGGCAGAGAACATCATTTCAGCGGACTCAATCTTTGGAATGGTGCCAAATTCGTCAGCGAAGAATACACATCGATTCTTCAGCTTGCCGCCGTTTTCATCAGCTACAGACAGAATCTCCCGATAGAGCTGCTGGATTATGAGCGAAATCATAAAAAACGAATTGGGATTTTCCTCGGGTAAGATAACGAACACGGCGCACTTTTCATTGCAAAATCTTTCTGCGTCTATTTCCGTATCAAAGCATAAAATTTGCTCTAATTCGCTGTCGAGGAACGAATTCAAGCGAGACAATGCGGTACCCATCACACTGGCCATAGATTCTTTGGAGGTATTCAGCGCGGCTCCGGCAAACCATTTGGCCTTATGGTCGTTGGGGAGCATAGCCATGAGCTGCTGGAACTGGTTCTGCCCTTTCTGCTGAGAAGGGGCCAGCAATTCCTGAATGATTTTGAACACGGATACGATGTGCCGTTTTTGCGGTTCACAGAACTCAGCCACCAGAAGAATTGTTGCAGTCAAAAGGCCCTCGGCTGCATCATAGAAATATGCGTTGTCACCAAAGGACGCGCCGTCCATACCGGACAGGATGATGGTCTTGGCAATGATTTTTGCGTACTTTTCAGCCTTTGCCTTGTATGCCAGCTGGTCGGGGTATTCAAGATAGGCATCCATATATTTGTTTACCAGGTGGAGCAGGTTGTTACCGTGGGAGCGGGTGGGATTGCGCAGGTCGATTACCGAAACATGGTAGCCGTATCTTTCTGCAATGGCGCCATAATTTCGTGCCAGGTCCCCCTTTGTATCGCTTGATAACCAGCTCATGCCGGATGCACAGGCGTACTCAATGCAGGGATACAGCCAATAAGCGGTTTTCCCAACACCAGCCGCACCGATCATCATCGTGTGAACGTCGCCGGTGTCCACCATGGCAACAGTTTCTTTTCTGCCGGTACATCCCATAACAATGCCTTGGGGGAGTGCCTGCCCATTTTCCAGCGTAGGTTCCTGACCATGAGCAGCCTGCTCTCTCCAGCGTTCCGGCGTAAATGGGACGTGCTGGTACACTTTTCTTATCTCTGCTTTCGTTGCCCACCGAGCCGTACCGTGCTGCCCGTCGCCAACCGTCTTTGCCTTGATATTATTGAGGTTGTAGATATGCGCCAGCAACGTCACCCCGCTGAGAACGCAGAACATGAGCGCAGCCACAAAAATCAACGGCGCAATATTTGGCATGATTCCTCAACCTCCAATCCCTCGCCACATAGCAAATCCTCGTTCCAGTCCTTATTGACCGGCACGAGGATTTCTGAGTCTATGCCTTGCATAACGAACTTAGCAGTAATTCTTTGCGCGGCAAGTTGGCCCGCCTCATCGCTGTCAAAGCAAATGGACACATTCTTAATGTTCGGATTATCTTGTATACATTGAAAGAGCACCTTGTCTGAAACAGAACAAGCCGCCGCATAGCTGTGATTGTGCCAGCCGTTCTTGTTCATAGAGATGAATGAGAGCATATCGATGGGGGCCTCGAACAAATAGAGGCGGTCACTCCTACCATTCCAGTGAAAACTGTACTCTGGTACACTTCCCACAGCATTGCCTTTGTAGGTGGACGCAGAACTGGTTCCCCGCTTATTTGCGTGACGAGGGATGCCGTATTTATCAAAGCCAACGAACACCACGTTGTGGTACGGTGCGGATTCGTAAATCATCTTCTTGTGAACGAAAGCATACAACACATCCTTGTCAATACCTCGTTTGCTCAACAGATAGGCAAATACCCGCCGCATATTGTCGTTGGCAGGAGGCAGTTCGAACTTGGACGGTGCCTTTTGCGCAGGCGGCATAACGGAAAGCATACCATCACTCCGGCCCAGCAAATATTCCATTGCTTCCGGGTAAGATTTGTGGTAGAATTTTCTTACGAAGTCGATGGAATCGCCGCCCACCTGCTCATACTGGTGGAACCACAGGTTTCCTCGGATGGTGACTTTCTGGGAACCGTTCAGCCATTCCAATTCTGAGCCGGACTTGCGCAAGGTTTCACCTTGGCTGCGGAGCAGGCATGCTAGGTCGGTACGCCTTGCTTTTTCTTTCTGTTCGTCTGTAAAAGGGATATATCCAGACATGAAACTCCTTTCTGAGAAATGTCCCGCACCAAATGGCGCAGAGCATTTCTCACAGTATTTTTGTTATTGCCGCAAACCTTGCGCCTGCTTTTTCTCGTTGATTTTCCGGCGCAGTTTACGGTCGACACTTCTATCCTGGTAGATAGGCTGCAGTTCATTTTGGAGAATCTGGCTGGTCTGCTGTAGCAAGCGCAATGCATTCATCCCGATATCAGCACTGCCCGCTGTGGGAGAATACCTGTGCTGTGGTTCTGCATCATCTGCCGCCACTGACTGGCGCTGGTTATCTAGCACCAGATTCATAGCCTCCTGGATGATGGCGTTTTTTAGAGATTTGAATTCTTTGTTCTGTGACAATGGTACCCGCTCCGGCAGATTGCTGTTATAGGTGCGCAGCACATTTTCCCTCTGCTCATACCACAAATCATAAAGCATGGAAATACGATTGTCTTTTGCAATTTCATCGACGATGGAATCAATGAGTGCTTTCACATCGGCCTTGAGATACCCATATACCGTTTTTCCCTTGGTGCGGGACAAACGCCGGGCAAGCTGCACTAGCAGTTCCTCTAAATGGGGATCAGAATACCCGCCAGTATTTATCTGTGAAACGATTTCAGACAGTACATCTTTGCTCTCGGAGCGCAGCCGGTTTCTATGCTCTGTCTGCTTTTCATAAATGCACAGTAAATCTTGAGCGAAGATATCTTTCGCAAAAGAGGAGCGCAATTTCTGCACACCCTGCTTGGTAAGGTACCCCTCGCTTTCTACTGTGGAGTACGCAATCAAATGCACATGAGGATGATGCCCCTCGTTGTGGAAAGCCGCAAACCACTTCAAGTGCCCAATAGGGATGCGCAAGTTTTCGGAGAGCGCTTGGGTCTGAGTGCGCAGCATATCCCGCCAGCGGGAACCATTATCGAAGCCGAGCCGCTCTGCATCCTCCCGGCGCAGAGATATAATTGCCGTCCACACATTGCCGCCGTATTCGTTGAGCTCCCGCGACACCTCTGAAAGATTCACCTGCACACCATCATCTGTAAACAAACCATGAGAACCGAATCTCTCGGCGCGGGGCCGGGTGGCAATATAATCCGCATACGTTTTAGCATTCAAAGCGACAGCGGCATTGTCCTCTATGGCGCGGGAGATGAACTCAGAGGCAGATTCTACTGTCTGTTTCTGCTGGTAATCCTCATATTCCAACATTTCCCTGCTATCTGGAAAGTCACGCAGAATTTTCTTGATGAGCTGTTTCTGATTCCAAGTGGCGGGAGCAAACTTTTTGGTGTCATCTATTTTTTCGACACCATCACGGGTAGCAATATACTTTGCGTACCCACCACGCCCTTGGCGCGCACCCGGTTTCAGGAACTTAAACTTCGTAACTAACTTTGCCACTCCACCGCATCCTCAAAACTGAAATTGCCGTTGAGTCGTTTTACCTCCTGGACGCATTCCCCGCGCAGACGGGCCAGAGAAATCTCGTCGATCTCATTGCTGGCGGCAACCACATTCATGAGCATGGCCAGTTCCACCGCCAGCTTGAAAATCATTTTGTTGTGACGGTTGTCGCTCTCAGCCACGATGCTTTTCATGTTGGAGAGGAGCGCGTTGGGAAGATACGAAGTATCTTCGTCAGCCGTGACGTGGCCAACGTAATAGCAGATTGCCCGGTCGATAAACTCGGACTGACTCTTGCTCTTGTCCTTCCTATAATTATTTTTTACGAGCTCCAATGTGCTTGGGTACGCCCAAAGCAGAAACTTCTTTTTCCCTTTTGGCGCAGGCATGACTTCACCTCCTTCTAAATTTCGCAACCGTACTCAAAACGTCGTTTTACTGGCCTTTTTCCGCACTACAACCCACCCATTTTGCTGACAACCTTATCAGCAACCCACCCTTCAAAATGCACATCTGAAAGCCCGAAAACTCCCGACGCGACCGGCATTGCCGGGCGCAGTGAACCGTGAGGTGGGTGCAGCGCAACCCACCTCGCTTTCTCCCGCTTAACTTTCGACCCAGTCGAAAGTTTCTTTTCTGACCTTGCCGAAACCGCCTCCAAAACCTGCGATTCTGGGGCTTGTCCAAACCAGCTACATGCTGCCCCAACACGGCCCGCGTGGGGGCAGAGCCGAGTGTTTTCTCGACCCAGCCCTGTAAGCCCCGACATAGGGCCACACAGGGGCCGACAGGCAGGGACGTGCTGGCAAACCTCGTCAGACTTTCTTGTCCGGGGGCATAATGCCCTCCAACCGCTCAAAGCAGCACTCGGTATAGGATAGGCCGTTCTCCGCGACTATCCTGTCCAGAACCGCCAGCATATCCTGCTCTTTCAGGCTGGCAGGGTCGCTGGGGCTGTCAAAGCAAACCCACTCGGAAGAGCCGGGAGAGTCCTTGACGTACACGTCGTACCCCAGCCGCAGAGAAGTATCTGACTGGAACAACACAGCATTTATCTTCATACAACCCACGGTCAGGCTGGCTGCAACGGTATCTTCCAGGTGCTGGGGAGTCTGCCGCCGCAGGCGGGACACTTCCCGGTCACTCATAAGCCGCCGGTACACATACTCGTTGCCGAGGGTGCGTTTCAATTCCTTTGTCCGATTCACACTGCCGCCCCCTCACATACGAAAGTGGAAGTCATATTCCTCATCTTCGTCCTCATCGTCCTCCACATCCTCCCACTCATCTTCTTCCTCATCCTCTATATCCTCATCTTCTTCTGGCTCCTCCTCGTCATAATCAAAAAGGGACTGCTGCTCATACTGTACGGCAGAATCATAATATCGCTGGGTGCTGCTCTGCAAAGCCTGTTCCAAGGCGGCAGTGTCTAGCCCACAATCCTTGTACCCTTGATGCACCGTGGCGTAGTAGCTGGGCGAGGGGAGGTTGAAATTCATGCGCGGGTTCATGATATACACCATGGCGCTGACCTCCCGGCCGCCCATCTTCACCTGCACATCCCGCTTGAAATAGTGGCTGGGAAAGCCCTCATACATATCCAGCGACCGCTCGTCCCTGGCCTGGATTTCCCACAGCCCCACGGGAACCGAGGCCCCATCCATGCGGCCTATGGTAGCAAAAGCCGAGCGCTCCCGGCCCTTGAACTGCAATTCATACCCTTGCAATTCGCCGACACCAACATATTTTGCCGTGGGACAGCGATACTGCATTTGCTTTTTATTAAGGTTGCTGCCATAGGCAACATATAATTTTTTAGCCAATTTTCTCACCCTTTCACATAGTCATTCGCGGTTCTTCTGATTCGTTCTGCGCTTCATCTCCCTCCGGAATTGTCGGCGCAGGGGCTTGCTCCATGGCCTGGGCAACGGACTCTGCCAGCCGTTTCTCAGCCAACCGCTGTTTCTGAGCCTCTGCCTGGGCCGGGTCTTTCCAGGCAATATTGCCGTCCAGATTCTTCAGCAGATGGTGGCGGGCCGTCTTGAACTCGTCGCCGATCAGCCCCAGCCGCAGCAACCATACCCGGAAGGTGTACTTCTCATTACTGCTCTGGGTCTTGATTCTGGAGGCAGATTTCTGCACCAGCGCCTGGTGGCTGATCGCCATGCAAAGCTGGATATATGACTTTATCTCACCTGCGTGGAGCGTGGAATTAAAGAGCCGAAATTCTATCGTCCCCTTAGAGAATACTGAGTGTAAATTGAGCCCATGATACCGGCTCTCGTCATAGTGCTCGTATCTGCCGGACGGCCCGTTATACCAGATATGCTCGAAGTCAGCCATGGACGAGGGCCGCTTGGCGTTTAGTTCATCCAGGAATCTGGTATCTGCTTTGGCACAGTAATGCTCCCGGTTGACGTTCACCTTGAGGGTCTTGTAGAGCAAGTCCTCCTTCGCCGCCATAATATTGACAATGTTGCGCAGGGTTTTCACGTTATGGGGCGAGGCATCGATGTGCACATGGATTCCGCAAGAGGCGTTGACCTTGGCCCCAGCCGTGCGCAGCTTGCGGATAAGCTCCTGGATGGTTCCGATGTCATCGTACTTGCATATGGGAGAAACGAACTCCACAGCATAGGCCGCATTGCGGGATTCGCCGCGCCGGGACTCTCTGCGAATGGAGGAATCCGACACCACTTTCCACTGGCGGCTCTCGCCGTCCCGCACCGTGTAGGTGTCGTAACTGCCGCCCACATGAATAGCGCTGGTACCAAAATGACCGGCAATCACCTGGGCCGCAGCCGCGCGAGTGATGCCGGTCATCTCAATTTCAATACCGAATTTTTGCGTTCTCAAAAGCTATCACGGCTTTCCGGGAGGGGAGCAGGGCTGGGTTCCGGTTCTGCCGCAGGGCGGGGACGCTTGCGTTTCTCCGCAGGCTTCGGCTCCATGCCGGAGCGCAGATCCAGAAACTCCCGGACATTGCCGGGGACGGCTTTGGCGTAGAGCGCATCCACGGCAGAGACCATTTCCTGCTCAACGGATTGGCCTTTCTGCTCCAAGTACAGCCGCAGGGCGGCCAGCTTTTCCTCGTCATAGGGAATGGTAATAGAATCTTTCTTCATTACAAATCAACTCCTTCTGTCTGGATATCTTCAAAAGTCATTTGGTTTTCAGGCGATGAACGGCTGCTCTCGCTAAGCCACCAATCCATAACGTCCTGACCACAGCGCCACTTGATATAGGGTTTGCCGTTGTCGATCCGGGCCTGCAGCATACGGTCAAAGGCGAGCAGGTACGCCTGCTCATATTTCGGGTACCTGGCGAACTCCTTGCGCATCTGCTTGGCCCCGGCAAGGGGACACCCAATGCAGCCGATCCGGGAGTACCCCTCGTCATAGAGGCAGCAGTGGGGGACACCTCTGGAATTGAGGTACTCCCACACATCTTCCTCCAGCCAGTCGATGATGGGATTGAGGGTGTGCATACTTTTCATCACGCAGGACTCCACCAGACGGCGGGCCTCGTCGTTGTCGTTCATCAGCTTGACCCGCGCACTGCTGTGGCTGTTCAGCTCCAGCACACCCCACTCGTTTTTGCGACGAGAACTTTCCGCCCACCGGACACCTGTAATCACAAAGCGACCTTGGCCGCCCCGCTCCTTGAGCCGGTCGCAGCAGTAGCGAACTATACGGGTCGGTGGCATACCTTTTTTCACAATCAAATCCCACATGGTAATGCCGGGATGCTCCACGGCAACATCAGGGTAATGCTCCCTCATAAAATAGATGACTTCTGGCGGGTCAACAGTAGTCAGGCTGTAGTGGGCGTCGAATTTCACCCCAGCCTCCCGGCACAGATGATACACGGCTTGGCTGTCCTTGCCGCCGCTGAATGCCAGATAGTAACCCTCGGTTGGCTCAAAGGTACGGAGCCGGTCGATGGCGATCTGTACCTTGTCATGGGTGCCGAAGAGCGTTTCCTCTACCAGCATGGTGACATCACATAGATATCCCCGGAGTCTGTTCCTCCACAAACTCCGGGGCGATGGTGAAATATATTTCGTTGGGAGTATTCTCCACCTCGTCAAACTCCGGGCGCTCCGAGAGCATATCCAGAAACAGCCGCCAGTCGAAGGCGCTCAAATCCTCATTAAATATGCCTTTCTCAACTTCCACGTCGATGTCGCTATAGGAGATACAAAACTTCCCATCTTCCTGCCCGGCCAATGCCTGCTGGACGTATTTCTCCACTAAGCCATCCATCTGCACACAGAAATCTCGCAGGGAAGGATAGCGGTTCATAAGGGATAATGTCCGGGCGCCCGACAGGTAGGCGGAGTACCGAGCGTAGGCAAAGCCCTCGGAATTTACAAGGATGCCATCATCAATCCCCTCACAAAGCACCAGCATCCCATCAGCGACTTGATAGTATCTGCGTCTATGGTCTTGTTGAGCGAGGACGGATAATTATCCCAAAAGGTTTCATCTTTCGCCGTGAACGTGTGGCCGTTGTCGATGGGCGTACCCGGCTCAATACAGTACGCCACCTTGCCATCATAGGAGCCGACAGCGAAGGTGGCAAACATATCGTAAGCCTCCATATACCAGCCGTTCATGAACTGGAGGTTGTCACGATCCCAGCTATTTTTGTTGGCCTCCGCGTCGCGGGGGAAGGAAACCATATAGATTTCCGAGCGCTCCCCAGCGGCCTGGGCCGTAGTTCCAAAGCTGACGAACATGGAAAAGCACATGAGCAAGGCCATGACCAGCGCCATGCTTTTCCGCTTTACAGTAGATGTCATATTCTCTCCTTTTCTGCCCATTTGGGCAACAAAAAAGCGCACCGTGATTCACAGTGCGCTTGGCGTTAGTATTCTGTTTTGTTCTTTATGCGTACCCGATATAAATGTTGTAGCTGTTCTCTCCGATGGATTCATACCAGATCCAGACGTCGGTGATATCCGGGTCGCTTGCATATCTATTCATCCGGCTGCTGATGTCCCTCTCCAGGCAGGTGCTGTGCGGCCCGGCCCCGATGGGGTTGTCCCAGCAGTCCACGGCGCTGCTCTCCAGCCGCAGGCCCAAGCCTTGTGCGCAGCTTTGCGCGTAGCCTATCCAGTAGCCGATATCGAAGCTGGGTACTGGTTCTGGTACGGGCTCCACGGGTGCGGGAGTGGGGGCCGGAGGTTCCGGTGTAGGGGCTGGCGGCTCCGGGGTGGGAACAGGTGTCGGTGCGGACGTAGCCGCCGGTGGAGGGGTGGGGGTAGCCTTGACTTTGACGATAAGGTAGCCGGTATCTGAGTCCCGGGTCTCCGGGGCAGGGGTAGTGGCCACAGCTTTCGGTTCGGTAGTGGGCTTATCCTGCTGTACCGCCTGCTTTTTCGTGAGTTCCTGCGCCTTATCCTGCTTGGCGGTGGGAGTAACTTTTTCGTCTGTCTTTTCGGCCTGCGCAGGCTCTTTTTCCTTCTCTGCCGTACTTGCCTTTATCTTTAGACCAGCCGTAATCTGCTCTATGGCGGTACCTACGTCAATGTGCTGTTCAGCAGGTGGCGTCACGTTTAGGACGAGTGCCTGGGGCGTGGGTTCCGGTGCCGGTTGTGTGGCCTGGGACTGTGTCATCTGACATCCGGCGCTGCTTATGAGCAGGGCAGCAGTTATAAGGGCGGTCAAGATTTTTTTCATGGAGTTCATCCTTTCTTGGAGTTTTTCTTGACCACAAGGATACCATAAACTTCTGAAAAGTCCAGACCAATTCCGAATAAATATGCAACAAAGATTCAGCCAGAAATTCCATACGATCTGGGCGGAGCGCGGATAAGCGTACAATTATTTTTCAGTTCATAACACCTCCCATCACATGGAAATAAAGGTAAACCCAGAGCTTTCCTCTACTTCCTTTTGGATGATTTCCTCCGGCTGGGCGAAGCAATCCATATACCGCTCAACCTCTGCATCCGTCAGGGAACGGAATTCTTCGCCGTTATCGCCTACCACAAAGAACGGCCCGACAATCACATCATCACCTACACGACGGTTGCAGTCAAGCCCCAGCAGCTTGCCCTGCTCGTTCACAACAAGGACTGTGCCGTCCCGGTTGTAGATAGGTTCAAGGAGATCGCCCACAGCCCGCTGCATGGAATCCAGGTCGTTGCGCACCTCATTGACGATAGGTGGTTTACCCGGTTCCACGTAGACGATTTGCATAAGATTTTCCGGCTTGTTAGCTAAAGCAGGGTCAAAATCTACTTTAGGAAACCCGACCCTGTCACAAAAATATGCCCCGCTTTCGATAATTGGAATGTTTCTGCCGCGATAATCGTTCGCTTGAAATTCCAGGTTGTTTGCATGGGCCTTTTCCAGATCGGCGGCAAATAAATCCGGGTCACTGTAGCTGGCAGTAGTACAGGAACCGGATGCAGAATAAAATCGGATGACACCTTCCAGGAGTGGTGCGCCGCCCTCTATCACGACAATGTCGGACACAGACATAGAGTGTCCACGAAACAGCGGATGCCCTACTGTTTGGATCCGGGAATTGTTGGAGGACGTGTTAAAAATATCGAAAATTTCTTCCGGGTCGGCGCATTCCAAATCTCCACGAAATACTTCTTCATAGATACTGGAATCGATATTGGTGTTTCCATGCAATTTTTCAAGTTCATCCAATCCGGCAAACCGCAGACGCTC
Organism: Neglectibacter sp. X4; assembly: GCF_009917365.1. Taxonomy (NCBI): domain Bacteria; kingdom Bacillati; phylum Bacillota; class Clostridia; order Eubacteriales; family Oscillospiraceae; genus Neglectibacter; species Neglectibacter sp. X4. Next base: position 11,644 of record NZ_QWLE01000060.1, read on the forward strand.
TTTGTCATGTTCCGGGCTAATTTGGAATATCCTGATCTGCAAGCATAGCACCTCTCTTTCTCTGAGTTTCCCGGCGTGGCAGCCTGCCCAGGCTCTCCGAAAGCTGCACAAACGCCGCCTTTTGCAGTTCCGCGGGCAGGGAGTCCAGCAGTTCCAACAGCATGGCGCGGTCGTCCGTCATGGCCCGTACAGTCTTTCCTTGGCAGTTGTCGCAGAGCTTTTCCCTGCGGACGATCACCGAGCGGCCATCACTGGACTCCGTGAAGGACAGTACGTCGTTATACTCAAAGCCCACCCGCTGCCTGATTTCATAGGGGATGGTGATGCGCCCTCGTTTGCCCAAAATGCGCAGCAGTTTCCTGTTCATTCGTCCAGCCCCCTTCCGTCGCAGTTGGCCTCACATGGACAATTCTCGCAGTTGAACTCACAGGGGACAGCGTTCAGAGGGCAGTTATCACAGTCACGGTCGCAGACATAATCCTCCGTGGTATCCGGCGTGTCGATGATGATCTTGCCCTCACGGGCACTCACCTGGATGATACTTTCGGTGTTGATGCCAGCCTCCAGGAACATATCCAGAGGGACGGACACCAGAATAAATTGTTCATTTTTCAAAACAACCACTTCCTATATTTCAAATTTCATTTGCGCTGGCTTGGCCTTTTCCCGCTCGAACAGGTCATAATTCCCGATGAGCAGTTCCTTGAATTCTTTCCCGGCTTCATACCTCTGGGCCATGGAGTGTACCCTGGTGAAATCGAACACAGGAAATCCCTCATACAAGCCCCTGATTTCTGGGCAGTCGTTGTAAGAGAGCAAGAACCTGCCCTGTATATTTGCTGCCGTGTCCCGCAGGCGCACATGGTCGGCCCAGGCGAACTCTACCGCGTACATATCCTCCGTGGAGAAGTACGGCGGGTCTAGATAAAAGAATGTGTCGGGCCGGTCATAATGGTGGATGAGGGTTTCAAAATCCTGATTTTCCACCACAACATTTGCCAGTCTGCTTTCAAGCTGCTGAATCAAGCTGAACAGCCGCCGCAGATCGAATGGCTGAGACGCAAAAGATTTTTTGCCGCTGGAGTAGCTATAACGGAGCAGCTTCAGATACATAGCCGCCCGGCGCACATCGTAATCTTTCGTAATGCGCTGACGGATGGCCTGCAATTCCTCCGCCTCTGGTGGTGGGAACAGTATCTCCGTTAGCTCTATTTCTTCTTCCAGGAATCTGTCATCGAACTGCTCATGCTGAAAAAATTTCTTGATGGCCTGGAAGTCGGCGCGGGAGTTTAGATTGCAAAAACCCAGCTCCCGGATGGTGGCCATAGTCCGTTCTTTCATGCAGTGGAACAGATTCGTAAGGTTTCGGTCGAAGTCATTGTACACCTCGAAAGAGTCAAGGGGCTTTCCAAGCAGCACACTCCCGGAGCCGCCGAACACCTCTACGAACCTACCATATTCCAAGGGGAACAGGCTGTAAATGATGGGGAGGATAGGCGCTTTATTGCCTACCCACGATACCGGCGATTTGATACTTCATCATCTCTTTTCCATGCCGGAAAACCGTCCAGAAAGCAAAAAAGCCGGTACCAATCGCTTCCTGAACGATTGATACCGGCCTAGAATTGTGATTTTTTTATTTCATGGACATCCCGCCATCCATCTCCTCGGTTTCTGCGGACTCCTCCAGTGGGCTGTTTTCAAAGCCACCCAGACGGTTCGGCACATAGTCCGACAACCAAGTTCCCCCAAAGGCATCGTGGGTTTTCAGCCGCCAGATTGCCAACCGACCAATGTCTGCGTCCACGCCCTTGAAAGGGAACAGCAGGCAGGTGAGCCCATCATGCTCGAAAGACGAACATTCGCTGAACTTGCTACCGTTCCGCAGGATACCTTCCTCGGTCAGCATTTCATTTATTCCGTCCACCCATTCCTGCAAATCGCCGCCGCAGCCCTGGAGGATAAGCCCCTCTGTATTACCCATATGGCGCAGGTTTTCGGTGGTAATATGCTTGATACTCATAACTTTGGCCCTCCCATATCCTCACTTTCTTCTATTTCCTCATCTTCCTCCAGCCCATCGTTACCCCACAGGCTGTTGGCATAGTCGACGGCTTCCTGCCCAACGGGGAAGAATTCGCCGTCCGGCACACCGTTGTGGTATTCCACCTCGCCGCAGTTGTACCCGATGTCCTCGTCTGCCCACTTATGGGTAAAGTCCAAATCAGGGTACATCTGAGCCAGCTTTGTCATGATGGGTGTTGGCGGCGCCCATGCTGTCAAAAAACGCAGGGACTTGCCGTCAAACTGGACACCATTGTCGTAACCGTAGGCGTTCCACTTGGTACCCCACTGATTGGTACAAAATCCGTACCAGGTGGTGAAGCCCCATCGCTGCTGGTTCTGAAAGGCTTTCTTGCCCAGCTCCCATGCTGCCGAGTCGATATCGGGGCGCACCCGCAGGAACGCCTGCTCTGCCTTTTCGGGAATATGGGACAGGTCGTAATTCTCTTTCTTGCCGTTAAAGGT
>NZ_QWLE01000061.1:0-13880 GCF_009917365.1 Neglectibacter sp. X4
GTGGGCGCCACAGCCTACAGCCTCACAGCCTATCAGGAGCAGCTTCCCCAGGTGGAGCTGATAAAGCCGGACAGGGGACGGCTGCCCCCGGAGTGCCTTACAGACGGGCCTGATGGGAAAATCATGAACACAGTGGAGCGGCAAGAGGGGCCTTGGGGCCAGCGGTATGTGATTAAGCAACTGACTGTTTATGCCTATCAGGAGCTGCCGGAAGGGGGTTTCTTCGTATATGAGGCGGTGAGCAACGAAAATCCGGTGGTGCGCAGCACCACAGCGGACTTCTTGTGGGATGGCATGGAAGTATCCATCTCCCTGGAATGAGAAAATCTGCACTTTGAAAAAGGCGGGGCACAAGGCCCCGCCTTTTTTGCTGCCTGCCAAACAGATTGGAAACAGTATTTTTGGCTGGATGCGGCTATTTTTTCACTACAGGCACCCACACCTCAAACTGGGCGTTTGCCGGATCCGGGTTCAGGTACACCTCTATGTCAGGGGCGTTGGCATACTCATAGCCAGAGGTGGGCAGCCATTCGGTGAAGATGCGGCGCTCCAGCTCCTGGATGGACTGGAAGGTGCCAGAGCCGCTGAAAATGGCCCAGGTGGCGGCGGGCACCACATAGCGTGTGAAGCCGGGGGCCTCCTGGGAAGAGGCAACGGCAATGTAATACTGCCAAGGCCCTTCGCTGTCCGTTACAGAAACGCCCAGCACCCCCATGGGCTGGCCCTCCATCAGGCCCAGCAGCCTTTGCAGGCTGCCGTTTTGGCTTGCCTCCTGCCATTTGGCAGGCAGGATTTCAAAGTTGCGCTCTAAATCCCGCTCGATGGGTACGCACACCCCCAGGATGGGGAAGGCTTCCTTCTTCTCCAGACGGTATTCCATTTCATCCGCTCCTTTTATAGTGATTTTAAACGAGATGGGCGGATAGGAGCGGACGGTAGCGCCGCTGCTTTTCACAGCGGAGGGGGCAATGCCATGGACAGACTGGAAGGCCCGGTTGAAGGCTGTGGGGGAATTGTATCCGAAACGGCCTGCCACGTCAATGATTTTCTCCCCGTTTTGCAGGCAGACCGCTGCCAGGGACATCCGGCGCCTGCGCACGTATTCCGACAGGGACACGCCTGCCAGATAGCCAAACATGCGCTGGAAATGGTAAGGGGAGCAGCAGGCAATGCGGCCTAGCTGCTCATAATCCACCTGCTCTTCCAGGTGCCCCTCCAGATATTCCATAGCACTGTTTAACTGTTTTACCCATTCCATATCCAATGCACCTCGTTTCTCAGAAGCCATGCCGATCCTGCCGGCTGTGGCTTTTTCTATTTTATCCGGGATTTGGGGCCTTGTCCTCTCCGTCTGTGACCGGAAAAGAGAGCCTGCCTTCTAGGGCTTGTTTGAAAAATCGTAAACACCGTCTTTTTGCCCCAAACGGGTGGTTTCTGTGTTGGAAATCCTCGACGAGGCGAAAACATTCCGTAAACGGAATGTTCAGCCTGTCTAAACGCATGTATATGTTTGCGGTTCATCCGCCTTGAAACCGCTCCCTTTGGAACAAAAATTCCGGCACTTCCTCTATTTTCAAACAAGCCCTATGGAGCATTATAAGGCAGGAGGGGAAAATCCGCAAGGCCGGAGGCGGGGGATGCTTTGGAAAATGATGGAAAGTGCAAAAACGTTTTTTCTACATTTTGGGTGTGATTGCTATAATACCTGCGATAATTTGTCGGTTTATCTATGGGGTTTGTCTAAATATTGAAGAAATAGTCACTTGATTATCGCAAATGTGCGTGGTAAACTAATGCACATAGAAATAACGTTATAGTCAAACGCAAGCCCGGGCCGCTGCAAAATGGCCGGCTGCTTTGGCTGGGCACAGGGTTAGAGCTTGTGTGTATAACCGAAAGGGCCGCCCAGAATGGCGGTTTGCAGGCTATGGATACAAGTTCTGAGGAAGGGGGCGCATAATAAGTCACAGGACAAACAGCTTGACTGGGAAAACAAAAGAAAGCTTTTATTTTCAAAAGGTATAGGAGGAGAACCATGATACGGAAATGTACCGCGCTGGTGCTGGTACTGGCGCTGCTGCTGGCCCTTGCGGGCTGCGGACAGAAGGCGCCGGAAAGCTCCGGGGCAGAATCAAAGGCAGAATCGAAAGCAGAGTCCAAGGCAAGCTCCCAGGCGGCGGAAAGCAAAGAGCCGGCTTCCTCGCAGGCTTCTGAAAGCAGCGGCGGCGTGCTGCGCATTGTCACAGCGGGCAAAGGCTCGGGCATCGGGTTCCCCGCGGGCTTCATCGGGTATTACGAGCGGATTTACTCTGACCCGGCTTTGGAATCTTTGGCCCGCATTGGAGAGGACAAGTCCAGCGTGGAGCCTTGGCTTGCAGAGGATATCACCGTTGACGCGGAAGCCCTGGAGATGAAGGTGACCCTGCGGGAGGGCATCAGCTTTAGCGACGGCACCCCCTTTAACGCAGACGCAGTGGTGAAAAACTGGGGCTATTACGTGGAGAACGGCTCCAACCGCTTTAAGAACGTGGAAAGCTTTGAGGCCACCGGGGAATATGAGGTGACGGCAAAGCTGACGGAATATGACAACAGCACCATTTTGAACACCTGCGTGGAGGGCGGCTGGATGGTTTCCCCCACCTTCTATGAAGAAAACGGCGACGATGTGGTGTACACCACTCCTGTGGGCACCGGGCCGTTTGTGTGCAAAAGCAGCAACCTGGACAGCGAAATTATCTATAAGAAAAACGAGAACTACTGGCAGGAGGGCAAGCCCTACCTGGACGGCATTGAGATTACCCTGTGCTCTGACTCTACCACAGCCATGACCATCTTTAAGAGCGGGGACGCGGACATTATTTTGTTCCCCGACACCACCCAGGCACAGGAGCTGCTGGAGGCGGGCTATCACATGCTGGGCAGCGCGGACGCTTACTTCCCCTCCACCTCCGGCTTCACCTTCTCCAGCGGCGTGGAAGGTAGCCCTGTCAGCAATCCGGATGTGCGCAAGGCCATCTGCTACGCCATCGACTCTGAGGCCATTGTGGAGGCTTTGGGGGGCGGCTTGTACCAGTATACCAACCAACTGGCAGTGCCTGGCTCTGAAACCTACAACGACCAGGTGGCGGGCTACTCCTATGACCCGGAAAAGGCCAAGGAGCTTTTGAAAAGCGCGGGCTACGGGGACGGCCTGACCATTAAGGCCACTGGCTCCGGGGCCGGGGCGGAATCCTTCTTCACCCTGGTGCAGGCGTATCTGGCAGAGGTGGGGGTCACCCTGGAAATTGACCTGGTGGACTCCGCTGTGTATAACGCCAAGCGCATGGTGGCTGGCGACGACAATTATGACGGCCTAATTGTTTTGCAGGGCGCGGCAGTGAAGGAGCGGTATTTCGACATGTTTGGCGAAAGCCCCACCCACTATGCCCGCAGCATGGCCCAGTATGACGATATGAACAGCCTGATGGACGTGATTAAGTTCTCCACCGACGAGGAGGAAGTACACACAGCCCTGATGGATTTCCAGACAAAGATTATTGATGACTATTGCCTGATAAAGCCCATGTATATTTCCGGATACCTTATGTTTGCCACAGACAGCGTGGCAGACAGCGGCCTGATGGAAACCCACAAGGGGTGGTGGACGCCTGCCGACTGCAAGCTGCAATAAGGCGGGAAGCATATATCTATTGTTTAGGACAAAGGCAAGGCGCCTCTTGTAAGCAGGGAGCGGGGCAGGCACATGCCCCGCTTTCCCTTAGGATCCCGCTTTGCAGCCCCTGGCCCGCAGCCTGGGGCGGTGTTCCGGCATCCGCGCCTTTGAGGTGCCGGAGGGGATCCGGCTTACAGACTGCATATAACGGAAAGGTGACGCCATGTATAAGTATATCGGAAAACGCATTCTGCAAATGTTTTTAGCCCTTTTCCTTATCTCTATCTTTGTGTTCGCGCTGCTGCAAATGATACCGGGCGACCCTGTATACGCCATGCTGGGGGATGAGATTTCCATTGAACGGCACGACCAGGTGTACAGGGAGATGCGGCTGGACAGGCCCCTGCCGGAGCAGTATGGCGCGTGGATGAAGGACTTTGCCCAGGGCAACATGGGCTATTCCTTCAGCTACCGCAAGCCTGTGTCAGAACTGGTGGCGGCAAGGCTGCCCACCACCATGTACCTGGGGGTGATTTCCTCCATTGTGTCTGTGGTGCTGGGGGTGCTGTTCGGCGCGGTGACGGCGGTGAAACGGGGGACGTGGATTGACAACGTGGTGACGGTTATCTCCAACATCGGCCTTGCCACCCCTATTTTCTGGCTGGGCATCCTGCTGGTGCTGGTGTTTTCCCTGAACCTGGGCTGGCTGCCCTCCAATGGGTTTACCTTCCCCTGGGAGGACTTGGGGATGAGCCTGAAGCAAACCATTATGCCGGTTATCTGCATGTCCATCGGGGGCATTGCCTCCTACACCCGGCAGAGCCGTTCCAGTATGCTGGAGGTTATCCGCCAGGACTACATCCGCACAGCCCGCTCCAAGGGCCTGCCGGAGGGGCGCATTATCTGGAAGCACGCCTTGAAAAACGCCCTTATCCCCATCCTCACCCTGATTGCCGTTACCCTGCGCAACACCATTGCCGGGGCCGCGGTGATTGAGAACGTGTTCAACATAAACGGCATGGGGAGCCTGATGGTGCAGTGCATCACAAAGCGGGACTTCCAGCTTGTGCAGGCGTGCATCCTGCTGCTGTCCGCCGTTACCTGCGTGTGCAACCTGCTGGTGGACATTGCCTATGCCTATGTGGATCCCCGGATCCGGCTGCAGTAAAGGGGGAGAGCAGAGTGAAAAAAGCGAAAAGATTTTTCAGTGTCCTGTTCGGCAGGAAGATTGTGCTGGCAGCGGCTGTGGTAGTTCTGTTTTTCCTGGTTTGCGCCATAGCTTCCCCCCTCCTCTCGCCTTACGACCCCAATGCCATTGACTTGAAAAGCATCCTGGAAGGCCCTTCCGGGGAGCACATTTTCGGCACAGACCAGCATGGGCGGGATTTGTTCAGCCGCATTGTGTACGGCTCCCGCATGGCGTTCCTCATTGGCGTGCTGGCGGTGCTGGTGGCGGCGGTGGTGGGCGTGGCCATAGGCCTTGCGGCAGGCTATTTCGGCGGGGCTGTGGACAATGTGCTCATGCGCCTGATTGAGGCGGAGATGTCCATCCCGGGCATTATGCTGGCCCTGGCCTTGGTTGCCACCTTTGGCAAGAGCGTGGGGATGCTCATTTTCATCCTGGGCTTTTCCGCCATACCGCCCTATGCCAGGATGATGCGCGCCCAGGTGCTTTCGGTGCGGGAGCTGGACTATGTGGCGGCTAGCCGCATTATTGGCAGCGGGGATTTGCGCACCATGCTGCGCCACGTGTTCCCCAACTGTCTGTCCCCCATTATTGTGCTGATGTCCCAGAGCATTGGGGGCACCATCCTGGCGGAGGCCTCTTTAAGCTATCTGGGGGCGGGCATTATGCCTCCCACAGCCTCCTGGGGGAAGATGGTCAGCGAAGGCTACCAGTATCTGACAACAGCGCCCCTGTTTGCCCTTTTGCCCGGGGTGGCGGTTATCCTGCTGGTGCTTTCCTTCAACATTCTGGGCGACGGCCTGCGGGACGCCCTGGACCCCCATATGCGGGGAAATATATAAGGAGGTGGGGATATGGCAGAGCATTTGTTACAGGTAGACCATCTCCAAACCGTGTTCCACACCCGGGAAGCCCTGGTGCGGGCGGTGGACGACGTGTCCTTTACTGTGGACAAGGGGGAAATCGTCAGCATTGTGGGGGAAAGCGGCAGCGGGAAGTCTGTTTCCATGTTAAGCGTTTTGCAGCTTATCCAGATGCCCCCGGGGGAGATTAAGGGAGGGCAGGCCCTGTTTGAAGGGAAGGATCTGCTGGCCCTGAAGCCCGGCAGCGAGGAGCTGCGGCAGGTGCGGGGCGGGAAAATCTCTATGATTTTCCAGGAGCCTATGACCTCTTTAAACCCGGTGCTTACGGTGGGGGATCAGATTATGGAATCGGTTATCCTCCACCTGGGGTATGGGAAAAAGGAGGCCAGGGCCAGGGCCTTGGAGCTTTTGGAGCTGGTGGGCATTCCCGACGGGGAGGAGCGGCTGGGGTATTACCCGGTGCAGTTCAGCGGCGGCATGCGCCAGCGGATTATGATTGCCATGGCCATGGCCAGCAACCCCAAGATACTCATTGCGGACGAGGCCACCACCGCCCTGGACGTGACCACCCAGGAGCAGATTCTGGACCTGCTGCGGGACATTGTGCGCAAAACCGGCACGTCCCTGATTATCATCACCCACAACCTGAGCGTGGTGGCCCGGTATGCCGACCGCATTTACGTGATGTACGCGGGGAACGTGGTGGAAAGGGGCACAACGGAGGAGCTGTTCGCTTCCCCTGCCCACCCCTACACCCGGGGGCTGCTCCAGGCCATCCCCCGGCTGGACGGGGACAAGAGCCGGCCCCTTGTCGCCATTGAGGGGATGCCCTTGAACCCTGCCAAAAAGGACGGGCACTGCCCCTTCCTGCCCCGCTGCCGCTATGCGGGGAAGGCCTGCCGGGAAAAGCCCATGCCGCCCATGGAGGATATAAGCCCCACCCATGGGGCCGCCTGCTGGCAGGGGGCGCTGGAAGAGGCGGGAAAAGCGGCGGGAGGCGAGGGAGCTTTTTCGGAAAAGAATTTGGGGGAGGTGCTGCTTTCTGTCAGCCACGTGAAAAAGTTCTACCCCGTTTACAAGGGGGTGCTGCGCAAGAAGGTGGCGGACGTGAAGGCTTTGGACGACGTGACCTTTTCCCTGCGGGCCGGGGAGACTGTGGGCCTGGTGGGGGAAAGCGGCTGCGGCAAAACCACTCTGGCAAAGTCCATCCTGTGCCTCCACGAGATTACGGAGGGGGAAATCCTCTTTGAGGGGAAGGACATCACCCGGCTGAAAAAAAGCGCTGTGCGCCCCCTGCGCCGGGACATCCAGTTTATTTTCCAAGACCCCTACGGCTCTTTGGATCCCCGCCAGACAGCGGGAAGCATTGTGGGGGAGGTGCTGAAGGTGAACCGCCTTGTGTCCTCCAAGGAGGAATATGACAAGCGGGTGGTGGAGCTGTTCGAGGCGGTGGGGGTTGACCCGGCCCTGCGGGACAGGATGCCCCACGAGTTCTCCGGGGGCCAGCGCCAGAGGCTGGGCATTGCCAGGGCTTTGGCCTCAAACCCCAGGCTGGTGATATGCGACGAGCCGATTTCCGCCCTGGACGTATCCATTCAGGCCCAGATTATCAACCTGCTTATAGAGCTGCAGAAAAAGCGGGGCCTCACCTACCTGTTCATTGCCCACGACCTTTCTGTGGTCAGGCACATCAGCGACCGCATTGTGGTGATGTATCTGGGCAAGGTGGTGGAGGTGTCCCCCTGGCAGGAGCTGTATGAAAACCCCCGGCACCCTTACACCAGGGCGCTGCTGTCCGCCATTCCCATTCCAGACCCGGAGGTGGAAATGCAGCGGGGCCGCTCCTCCTTCCAGGGAGAGGTGCCAAGCCTTTTGAACCGCCCCGCGGGCTGCGTGTTCCACACCCGCTGCCCCTATAAGACGGAGCGCTGCGAAAAAGAAGAGCCCCAGCTTCAGGACAGGGGCGCGGGCCATCTGTGCGCCTGCTTCCACAGGACATGAGGGGCCATGAGGCCCCGGGGGCGCGGCGCCCGGTAAAAACACAGAAAGGAGGAACGCTTATGACAAAACGGGTGGGAGCAGCCAGGGAGCCTTTGTGGAACAAGCCGTTTATCCTGGTGCTGGCTATCAGCGTTTTCACCTGCACAGCCTCCCAGATGGTGACGCCGCTCATTTCCAAATTTGCCCTGAGCCTGGGCGCGCCCCTTACCCTGGCTGCAACCATTTCCAGCTTTATGTCCCTGGCGGCGCTGTTCTGCCGCCCTGTTTCCGGCATTCTTTCCGACAGGATGAACCGGAAGAAGATTATGATTGTCTCCACTGCCATTGTGGCCTTGAGCATGGCCTGCTACGCCTTTTCCACCAATATCGCCATGCTCTTTGGGGCCAGGGTGGTGCATGGCATTGCCTTTTCCTTCATGGGGGTTTCCAACATGGCCCTGGGCAGCGACTTTGTGCCCGAGTCCCGCATGGGGGAGGGCCTGGGGTATCTGGGGCTGGGGAACATCCTGGCCTATGCCATTGGCCCCAGCCTGGGGCTGGAGATAAGCGGGACATTCGGGTATCCCGCTGTGTTCACCCTGGCGGCGTCTCTGGCCTTTATCAGCGTGGCCGCCATGTTCCTGATACCCGACACGCCCCGGCCCGCCCCTAAGGAAACGGCGGAGAAGAAAAGGTTTTCCGTCAACAACTTCTTTGCCAAGGACATCACCCTTTACGTGGCGGTGCTCATCCTCTTCACCTGCGGCAACGGCCTGATGAATACATACCTTGCCATCCTGGGGGAGGAGCGTGGCATCCCCAACGTGGGGCTGTATTTCACAGCCTACTCCCTGGCGGTGCTGCTGGTACGGCCTGTGGCAGGGAAGATTAACGACCGCTTCGGCCTTTCCGCCATTATGATTCCCGCTTTTGTGCTGGGCTGCGGGGGGATGCTGCTGGTGGCGGGGGCCAAAAGCATAGGGCCTATTGTCCTGGCAGGGGTGCTGAAGGCCCTGAGCCAGGGGGCGGCCCAGCCCGCCATACAGGCTTACAGCATCCGCTATCTTGGCAAGGAAAACGCCGGGGTGGCCACCAGCACCTGCTATATTGGCCAGGACTTAGGCAACTCGGTGGCCCCCATTGTGGGCAGCTTTGTGGTGTCCGGCTTCAGCTTCGGGACGCTTTACGCGGGGTATGCGGTGCTGCTGCTGGCAGGAGGCACAGGCTGCTACCTGCTACAGCGGTTCATAGAGCGGAAAAAAGCGGGACGGTGATGGAAAAAGCTTCCATTTTCCAGTATAATATGAAGAAGAATAGGGAGCGGAAAGGTGGAAGCGAGCGATGGTGAAGCTGACGGACATAGCCCAGAGGGCCAACGTTTCAGTGGGGACTGTTTCCCATGTGCTGGGAGGGAAGGGGGACCAGCGGCGGATATCCAAGGCCACCCAGGAGAAAGTGCTGCAGATTGCGGCGGAGCTGAACTATCAGCCCAACGTGTTTGCCAAAAGGCTGCGGGACCGGCATTCTGTGCCGGTGTTCACCCTGTTTTACAAGCCCGGCCTCTCCGCCACCTTTCTGGGGGAAATGGTCAAGGGCATCCAGAAGGTGCAGCTTGAAACGGCCCACAGCTTTGAGGTGATGGTGCAGCCCTATGTGTCTGAGGAGTTCCAATGGGCGAAAACCGCTTTGGGCAGCACCAGCGGCAACGGGGTGATTATGTGCAACACCACCATTGAGGAGTCCCGGGAGCTGGAGAGCATGAGCCTGCGGGCGCCTGTGGTGTTCTTTAACCGCTATTCCCCGAAATACAGCAGCGTCTACTCCGACTTTTCCAAGGTGGGCGCACAGACCGCCCGGCTGTTTTTTGAAAAGGGCTACCGGAACGTGGCCCTGGTGGGCACAGGGCAGAACATCTCCAACCACGTGATGCGGGAAAAGGGCTTCCTTGCCACCTGCGCCAAGCTGGGAATGTCGGCGAGGCTGTGGACAGGGGAGCCGAAGGGGGACAGCGCCTCCTATGGCTACAGGCTGACAAGGGAAATCCTCCAGTCCGGCGCTGTGCCGGAGGGGATTTTCTACAGCGCAGACGAGTTTGCCATGGGAGGCATTAGGGCCTGCCGGGAGCTGGGGGTGTCCCTGCCGGAGGCCATAGGCATGATGGGCTATGGATCCTCCCACTTTAACGAGTACCTCACCCCCTCTTTAAGCTCTGTGGGCTTCCCCATTTCCAATATGATACAGGACTGCGTGAACCTGCTTTTGGACAAATACTATAACAACAGCCAGGAGTGCAAGTCCATCCGCTTCCAGGCGGACTTCACCTTCCGGGAAAGCTTCCGGCCTGATTAGGGAGCGCCCGGAAACAAACCAAGAATACACCTTTATTTTTGCAGGCTTTGTTTCCCGGAACCCCCGCCCCAGGCGGGCGGGAGCCCGGGGCCTGCATGGCAGGTATCATAAAAATTTAAGAAAGGAGCGATACCGGGCATAAAAGGCCGTTTTTCTCTGGCTTTTTATGCGGATTCTGTATCGCATGGCAGGCATCATAAAAATTTCAAGAAAGGAGCGATACCGGGCATAAAAGGCGGATGTTTCATCTCTTTTTGTGCGAATTCTGTATCGCATGGCGATTAAAATGGCATATTTGAAGCTGCACATTTTTTCCAACACCCTGGAGATGGCCACCCAGGTGGACGTAATCCTGCCGGAAAGATACCTCTATGGCGGGATGCAGGCCCCGGTGCGAAAGGACGGCAGGCACCCGGTTTTATACCTGCTCCATGGGGGCGGGGACGACAACACCCGCTGGGTGCGCTTTACCTCCTTAGAGCGCTACGTGACCCAGTATGGCCTGATGGTGGTGTGCCCCAACGGCCTTGTAAGCCGCTATACCAACATGGCCTATGGCTGGCGGTTCCATGACTATATCGCAAAGGAGCTGCCGGAGATTATCTCCTCTATGTTCTATGTATCTCCGAAGCGGGAGGACACCTATATTGCCGGGCTTTCCATGGGAGGCACCGGGGCCTTGACCATCGGGCTTTCCCAGCCGGAAAAATACGCCTGCATCGGGGTGCTTTCCGCCGGCAACTGGGTGGCGGAGAAAATGTATACCCCAGACCAGATGCCCCCGGAAACCATTGCCAAACGGGTGCGCACAAACCTTATCTGCTATGGGGTGGAGGACACTTCAGAGCTTTTGGGCAACCCCCAGTATGACGCCTTTGAAATGGCCAGGCGGGCTGTGGAAAAGGGCGGGCCGCTGCCCCGGATTTTCCACAGCATCGGCACAGAGGATCATAAATATGACAACGTCCAGAAAACCCGGCGGTTCTTTGAGGACATGCCCGGAAACCCCTTTGGCTATGCGTATCATGAAGGCCCGGGCCGCCACGAGTGGAAGGTGTGGGATCATTGGATACAGGAGTTTTTGAAGTGGGCTGACATACGGGTGGATAAGTAAAGGAGGGGTTGGATTTGGCACTGATTGAAATGAATTTTTGTTCGCGGATACTGAACATGAACACCCAGATGACCGTGGTGATGCCGGAAAGGCTTAACGGCGTGGGGGTGCGCCCGGGGTTCTACCGGGAGGACGGCAAATTCCCGGTGCTGTACCTGCTCCATGGGGGCGGCGGGGATCACACAGATTGGCTGCGCTATTCCTCTGTGGAGCGCTATGCCTCGGAACTGGGCCTGGCCCTGGTGTGCCCGGCAGTGGCCCACAGCGCCTACTGCAACATGGCCTACGGCCCCCGGTATGCAGACTTCCTCCACGAAGAGGTGTGGGAGCTTACCCACGAGATGTTCCGGCTTTCTGACAGGCGGGAGGACACCTTTGTGGCAGGACTTTCCATGGGAGGCCATGGGGCCTTTAAGTGGGGGCTTTCCCAGCCGGAAAAGTTTGCCGCCATCGGCGCCTTGTCCGCGGGGAACAAGATTGCGGAGAAGCCCCTGACCACAGAGCAGGTGTCCCAGTTCGGGGTGGACTTCCGGGCCAAGCGCCGGGAGCTGGTGTATGGGAAGCAGGACTTGTCCGGGCTTTTGGGAAACCCGGAACAGGATTTCTTTGAGATGGCCCGGATCTGCCTGGGGGAAAAGAAGCCCCTGCCCCGGATTTTCCACGCCATTGGCAGGCAGGATCACAACTATGAGGGCGTGCAGCTTACCCGGCAGTTCTTTGAGGACATGCCCGGGAACCCCTTCGGCTATGAGTATCACGAGGGGGAAGGCATCCATAGCTGGGAGTTCTGGGAGGAGTGGATTCAGCGCTTCTTAAACTGGCTGGTGGAGGAAGGGCTGCTTAAGCAGAAAGAGAAGTGAACAAAAAAAGAAGGGGCCGCGCGTTTACTATAGCGCGGCCCCTTGCGGGCTTTATGTAGCCCGCAGGCCGAAGCTGATGGAGAGGGCCTGGTTTACCCTGTCCATAGAGTCCCTGTCCAGCTTGCCCATTTTCTCCCGGAGGCGGTGCTTGTCGATGGTGCGCACCTGCTCTAAAAGCACCACAGAATCCTTTAAAAGGCCGCTGCCCTGGGCGTCCACCTCTATGTGGGTGGGCAGGTTTGCCTTGTCCCGCTGGCTGGTGATAGCCGCCGCGATAACTGTAGGGCTGAACCGGTTGCCCACATCGTTCTGCACAATCAGCACAGGCCGCACGCCTCCCTGCTCCGAGCCTACCACAGGGCTTAAGTCTGCATAATAAATATCGCCTCTACGCACGTTCACCATATTCACGCTCCGCATAAGAATTGCCATGGGGTACGGGGCTGCCCGTACCGCTCCTTCCTGCTGTATTGCCATAATCGGCTTTCACAGGTATTTTGCCCAGGAAAAACCGGATTTAATCAAAGGCAGGATTTTTTGAGGAATCCCTCTGTTCCATTTTATTGGCCCGGGCCGGTTTTGTGCGCAGGTATTGCACCATTTTCCCCTGCCGTCATACTATGATACCAAGAACACAAAAGGAGGAGATTCCATGCCTGATAATGAGTACGTCTCCCAGCAGGAGGGAGAGGGCGGTTTTAAGGAAGCCGTGTGCATCGACGCTATGCGCATATACGATTCGTGCAGCGATAAAGACTGCCTGGAGGACATACGGGTGCTGTTCCCCGCAGCGCGGCAGCAGCTTGTAGACAGTGCCACCAATGTGCGCATCAAGGATGTCAGCGTCATCACCGTGTATGTGGATCTGCAGCCCATCCCCTTTAACAAGGGCTTTTACTCGGTGGATATGACCTTTTTCTTCGATGTGTGCCTGGACTTGTTCGGCGGGCCTACCACCTGCGCGGTGCCTGTAAACGGCGTTTCCGTGTTCAACAAAAAGGTAATCCTGTATGGCAGCGAGGGGAATGTAAAAATGTATTCCTCCGGCAGCTACTGCGACGATGTGACTATGCCGGAGGACGAGAAGGTGCTGCCCAAAGCCACCGTGCAGGTGGCAGAGCCTGTGGCCCTGTCCGCGAAGCTGTGCGAGTATCCCTGCGGGGCCTGCGACCCCTACTGCCGCATCCCCGACTGCGTGTGCCAGCGGTATGGCGGGGACTTTGAAACCGGCCCCCAGCACAACTGCGTATACGTGACCATCGGCCTGTTTATCATCGTGCAGATTGTGCGCAATGTCCAAATCCTTATCCCGGCCTACGACTTCTGCGTACCTGAGAAGGAGTGCGTCACGTCCTCTGACAACCCCTGCGACCTGTTCCAGCGCATTGAGTTCCCCACTGACGAGTTTTTCCCGCCTAAGCCCACTGACCTGGGCGGCGGCTGCGGCTGCGGCAGGTAGCCCCGGAAAAAGCCCCCAAACTTTGGCCTGGAGGCTTCCCTTTTCAGTGAAGAGCTGTGCAAAAGCCCGCCCCAGGTGTTTTACAGGCGCCCGGGGCGGGCTTCTTTATTGTGCGGATTTCAGTTTGGCCACTTCTAAGGATAACTTTTCCGTGACTGGCTTGAGGATTTGCATTTCTTTTTCTAAAGCGGCAACCCGTTCATTTGTGGCACGTGTTTCAGCCAGCCCTGCATGTCCTTCCAACAGCAGCTGGATGCGGGGCAATACCACGTTTTCCTGGGTGAGGGACACGCGGGTAAGGATTTCCTGCATAGCGCCCATCTGGTTCTGCATGGTATTCATCTGGCTTTGCATGGTGTCCACGCGGTTTTCCATGGAATCCATCCGGGACTCCATGCTGCCCATGCGGTTTTCCAT
>NZ_QWLE01000062.1:0-13787 GCF_009917365.1 Neglectibacter sp. X4
GCAAATGCAGAGGAACGGGAGCCGGAAAACTGCCCCCATATCTGCGATGGGGAAAGCGGCTGTATTACGGAAAAATTAGACTGCCGGCATGAGCATGACAGCGAGTGCGGCTACACCGAAAGTACGCCGGGAACACCATGCACCTATGTGTGTGAAATCTGCAATCCGCAGGACAGCGGCGAAGCCGACGAGGAACCGGTAACAGGAATCATCAAACAAGAGCATTGCTCTTGTTTGACCCTCTGTACAGAGGGTCAAATCAATCCTGACTGCCTGGTCTGTGGCGCAGAGAATGCCGGCCTGTCGGACTGCAAAGGGAAAGCTGAAAAAGAAGATACAAAACAGCCGGAAGATACCGGCATCTGCAAGCATCATCAGGAACATGACGATGCCTGCGGCTACCAGCCGGAATCGGAGGACAGTGAAGGAAGTCCGTGTACTTATGAGTGCCGTATCTGCCCCATTGAGGACTTGATCGCCGCCCTGCCGGATAAAGTGACGGAGGATAATGCGGACGAGGTGCGGGCACAGCTTGACCAAATCCTCGCCCTGTTCTCGGAATTGACCGAGGACGAACAGGGACAGATCGACCTGTCCCGCGTCTACGAACTGCAAGAGGCGCTGGACGGAGCCAATGACCCCATGCCAGCGGCGGAATCCGTGGACTGCCGGGAAGCGTCCTGGAATAACGGCGAAGTTATCTATACGGACAGAACCGAAACCTGTACGTCTGTTGAAAACAGCACCGAGGCAGTTACATGGAACGCGGGCTGGTACGCCGTCAGCGGCACCGTCACCATTTCCGAGCCCATCACCGTCAACGGCGCGGTGAACCTGATCCTGACGGATGGCTGCACCCTCACAGCGGAAAAGGGCATTGTAGTGACGAGCACCAACAGTCTGACCATCTATGCCCAGTCAGAAGATGGCGGGACGTTAAATGCCACCGGCACGGCTGACGATAGTGGTAATGCCAGCGCAGGCATCGGCGGTAGCACATCCTCCTTTGATAGCGGCAGCATCACCATTCATGGCGGCGTGATCAATGCGACCAGTGGTGCGTCTCGCTGGTATAGCGGCGCAGGTATTGGCGGCAGCACCCCCAGCTCTGGAAATGGCGGCAACAGTGGTGCCATCAAGATATATGGTGGTACGATCACCGCTGAGAGTACAGGATATACCACTGGCGCAGGTATTGGCGGCGGCGGTAGTGGCGGTACTGGAGACGGCGGTGCCGGAACTAATATCATCATCTACGGCGGCAGCATCACAGCGACATCTCACTCGACTGGTAATGGCGGGGCTGGTATTGGCGGCGGTAGTGGTCAACAAAATGGCGGCACCGGGGATGCTATTGCCATTCATGGCGGCGTAGTACGGGCCACAGGCGGCTCTTTGGGTGCGGGTATTGGCGGCGGTGGCGGTAGTAAGAAGAGCGGAGATGGCACCGTCACCATCAGCGGCGGCACTGTAACTGCTGTTGGAGGCAGCAATGCCGCAGGCATTGGCGGCGGCGGTGGGTATAGTGGTGACTATGGTATGAATATTACCGGCGGCACCGGCAGCGTCACCATTACCGGCGGCATTGTGGACGCTACAGAAAACGGAGGTGGCGCTTCCATCGGCAACGGCGGGAACACAACCGCAGCGGCGACCGTCAGCAAAACCAACGCCATCGTGTTTGAGAACGGCGCGGGCACTGTCTGCGGCGATGTGACCCTTAACGGGAGCTATCCTGTCCCCGCGGATTACACGCTGAACATCCCCGCCGGGGCCAGCCTGTCCGGGAGCGGAACTTTGACCGGCGGCGGAACGTTTACCGCCGATTTGTCGGAGGATATGGTTTCTGTCCCCACCGGTTTGTATTATAACGGGCATGACAGGTCAAATGACATAAAAACCCGGCTTTCCGACGGACTGACCCAGGGTATTGTGATTTGCGGCCAGACCTTTACGTTCAGCGGCTGGTCGGTGGAGGTCAGCAGGACAGACGATTCGTACTATACTGCTACTTATACGAATACTGACAACTCCACCACTTTCCAGAAAACCATCACGCTCCAGCAGTCCGGCACGACGCTTGACGGCGCGGTAAAAACCTACAACAGCGACACGCAGACTACTACTTTCACCGCCAGCGACACCATCACCGTCAAGGCCACGCCCACCGCAACCGGGCAGGCTCCGGCCAACTCCGCTATGTTTACGGCCAGCCTTGCCGCGCCCGCTGCGGGCCAGATGGCGGTGTTTGTGGGTGATACGCAGGTGTCCGCTCCTGCGGACAAAGGGGCGGACGGCAGCTATACCATGACCGTCAGCGCCGCCGATGTGCTGGCTGCGGCAGGAGGCCCAGGTACGGGAATCACCCTCACAGCGAAATTCGTAGGGAATAACAATATGGCGGACGCGGCAGGGACGGTAAATGTCAATATTTCCGCCGTTGCGAAGGTGGAGAAGTACGGCTCTACCACCTATGTGGGCGCTTTGGCCGATGCGTTCACAGAAGGAAACTCCGGCGCTACAGTAACCCTGCTGTCGGAGGTGGATTTAGGCAGCAACTACATTAGCATCAGAGAAAGCAACACCTTCACGTTGGATTTGAACGGTCAGACTGTCAAAGCATCTTACTATGACGCATTTGATATCTCAGGCGGCAGCCTTACCATTCAAGACAGCGGAACCGGCGGAAAGATTGAGAGTTCTGATATTACAATCGAAGTAACCGGCGGAACGCTATCCATCCAAAGTGGGACTGTTTCAGGACATACCGG
Organism: Neglectibacter sp. X4; assembly: GCF_009917365.1. NCBI lineage: Bacteria > Bacillati > Bacillota > Clostridia > Eubacteriales > Oscillospiraceae > Neglectibacter > Neglectibacter sp. X4. Next base: position 2,772 of record NZ_QWLE01000062.1, read on the forward strand.
TGTGCAAATTTCCAGTGGAGCGGTCAACATTTCCGGCGGAACTATCTCAGGGAGTGATACAGGATTGAAGGTGACCGGGGGTGGAAACATAGCCATTTCCGGCGGAACATTCAGTGGAGTGATAGCGGTAGAGATACACAGCAATGCGTCTGTCACGCTGAAGGATCTGCTTGCAGCCGGGTACGCCTATCACCAAAATGATATACCCGTTGCAAATGCAGAGGGGCCTGGGGGCGAAGTACCGCTTGACGCAAAACCCGCATGGCTGCCCGGCACCGTGACGGTCAAGGAGTGCAACCACACCGGCGAGGGCGTCTGTACTTACACCCACAACGAAAATACGTCCACCCACACCAAGACCTGTCTGGCCTGCGGGTATGCGGGAGCTGCGGAGAGCTGCGCATACTCTGATGACTACGGGCACGATGAAACAAACCACTGGCAGACCTGTACCCTGTGCGGCGGGAAGAAGACGGAGGCCCACGGCTGGGTACACCAGTGTACCTCGGCAACAGGTATCATCCGCCGTTCCTGCGACAAATGCGAAATTGAGACAGTCGTGGGGACCGTCTCCATAACGCCCGATTTTTCTGTGACCTACGGGAAGACAGGGAGCGCAACGCTGGTCTGCACGGCGGAGCTGGCGGATGGCTACAGCCTTGAGCCGGCGGATAGTGCGGACAATTGCTGGGTTCTGATGGCACTGTCTGACGGCAAATCCTGGAATCTTGGGCGCGAGCTTGAAGTCAAACTGCCAGCTGATCTGCCAGCTGGAGAATACTGGTATAATGCGTCCCCCCGCCTTTCTTATCAGGGAAATAATACCATTGTTAAACGTTTCAATGTAATAGGCAAAGTCACCGTCACCCCGGCCCCGCTGACCGTCACCGGCGCAGCGGCGAAGGATAGGACATATGACGGAACCAATTCGGTGCAGATCACTGGCGTGACTCTGGACGGAGTTTTGAACAGCGACAATGTATCCGTTGACCTCACCGGACTGACCGGAACGCTGAGCGGCTCCGACGCAGAGACGTATACCAGCGTTACCCTGCCCCGGCTGACCCTCACCGGCGCGGACGCGGAGAATTACACTGTGACCCGGCCCGCAGGAGCGGTCCCGGCCAGCGTGACCATCCGCAAGGCCACCTTGACCGCCACCGGCGCGACAGTGGCATCCAAGACCTACGATGGCAATACTGCCGCTTCTGTGTCCAGCGTGACCTTTACCGGGCTGGTGCCCGGCGAGGCGCTGGCCCTCGGCCAGGACTACACCGCCTTTGGCAACTATGATGACCCGAATGCTGGGGAGAATAAGTCTGCTACCATCCTCGTAGAGCTAAAAAGCAGCGCCAAGGCGAACAATTACACGCTGCCCAAGGATTCCTCAGTGAATGCCACCGGCACGATTACCAAGGCCAGCAGCTCCATCACTACCGCTCCCTCCGCCACCGGGATCACCTACGGGCAGGCGTTGAGCGACAGCACCCTGACGGGCGGCACAGGCAGCGTTCCGGGAGCGTTCGCCTGGACAGACAGCACCGCCAAGCCCAACGCCGGGACAGCGCAATTTGAAGTGACGTTCACTCCGACAGACACGAATTACAACAGCACCACCACCAATGTGTCCGTGACCGTTGCCAAGGCTACACCCACCCTTACCGCGCCCACGGCCACGGCCATCCAGTACGGCCAGAAGCTGACCGACAGCGCCTTAACGGGCGGTACAGCGACAAACCCCAACGGGAGTGCCGCCATTGCCGGAAGCTGGCACTGGGCCAGCGGGAACACACAGCCTACGGCAACCGGGACTTTCCCTGTGTCCTTTGCACCCAGCGACACCGCAAATTACAATACCCCGGCGAATGTTGATACCAGCGTCACCGTGAACCCCGCCGCGCCGAAGATCTCCCTGACCGTTCCCGCCTATCAGGTTGCGGGGGAAGATGTCATTGTGACCTGTACGGTGGAGAACCCTCACGACGCGACCTTTAAGGAGGGCATCCCTGAGAATATCACGCTGACCTATCAGATCGGGAGCGGAACCCCGCAGACGATTACAAACGGCAAATTCTCCATCCCGGCGGGGACAAAAAAGGACACGGTTATCACCGTCACCGCCAGCACCGACGCTGTAAACGGCAAATACACCGCTGCCACCAAGACAGCCACCGTGACCGTCACCGACAAAATCCCCGTAGAGATCAGCGGTATCAGCGTGACCGGGCGGGTGTATAACGGCCAGCCGGTCAACTATACCGGCACCCCGGTTGTCAAAAAGCTGGACGGCACAGTTGTCACCGACGCGCTGGTTTCCTACACATGGAGCAGCGTCACAGCCCCCGTCAACGCAGGGGACTACTCGCTTGTGGTCGCTGTGGGCGGCGGCAAATACATTGGCAGCACAACGATTCCCGTTGTGATTGAACAGGCGGAAATCAGAGTTACCGCCCCAAGCAAAACGATTTATGTGGGGGAAACTGCCCCCGTATTCTCTGCGGCAGACTGTAACATCACGGGCCTTGTTCAAGGTGAAAACCTGAAAACCCCGCCAACCGTAGCCTATGCCGAAGCCCCGGATACCTCCAAAACCGGCTCTGTGACGGTCACGGCCAGCGGAGCGGAAGTCCCGGAGGGCGGTAATTACAAAGACAGAATCGTCTATGAGAACGGAACCCTGACAATTACCAGTAAACCCCTGCCGCCTGCCAAATATACCATAACAGTACAGGCCGGAACCGGCGGCACAGCTTCCGCTTCCCCATCATCAGCGGAGAAAGGAACAAAAATCACCCTGAACGCCACACCGGACAGCGGCTATCACTTCAAGGAATGGCAAGTCATTTCCGGCGGCGTGACAATCAGTAATAACAGCTTTACCATGCCCGCCGCAAATGTGACTGTCAAAGCGGTATTTGAAAGGAACAGCAACGGCGGCGGAAACTCTGGCGGTTCAGGTGGCGGGGGAGGTTCCTCATCCGGCGGCGGTTCTTCCAGCGGTGACAATGGTTCCTCCGGCGGCGGCTCCACGATTGTAGCGCGTCCCGACGAAACCAAGCCGGACACTCCTACCACCAGCCAGACCAAACCGGCAACACCGGATAAAAACGGGAATGTGGCGGTGGATAACGGCACTGTCCAGTCTGCCATCAACACGGCAAAGAACGACGCCAAAAAGAACGGCAATACCGCAAACGGCGTGGCGGTTGTCATTCCTGTCACGCCAAAAGAAGGACAGAACTCTTTTAACGTAACTATTAACGCCCAAACCCTGAACACCCTCGTCCGCGAAAAGGTGAAGCGGCTGGAAATCAACATTGAGGGCGTGGTTGTTGGAGGAATGGACACAAAACTGCTGAAATGGCTGGATACCCTGTCGGCAAACGGGGACGTTATTTTCCGGGTAAAGAAAACAGACCCGTCCGGTTTATCCAAAGAAGCCAAAGCTGCCATCGGCACAAGGCCGGTCTATGACCTGTCGCTGGTGTATCTCTCCGGCGGGAAAGAAACGCCGATTACCGATTTTGACGGCCACACCATCGCTGTCCGTCTGCCTTATGCTCCGGCAAAGGACGAAAAGACCGGAAATCTCTATGCGGTCTATGTAGATGGCAAGGGCAAGGTGGAATGGCTGACAAAATCCAGCTATGACCCTGACCTGGGTACGGTTGTTTTTGAAACCGGGCATTTCAGCATCTACGGCATCGGCTATAAGAACCCTGTCCCGGTCTTTACAGACATTAAGAACCACTGGGCTGAGGATAACATCATCTTCGTAGCCAGCCGGGGGCTGCTCGCCGGTACTGGAAACAACCAATTCAGCCCCGACACCGGCATGACGCGGGGAATGTTCGTCACCGCCCTGGGGCGGCTGGCAGGCATCGACCAAGCCGACTATAAAACCGGGAAATTCACTGATGTGAAAGCAGATGCCTACTACGCCCCTTATGTGAACTGGGCGGCAGAAAAAGGCATTGTAAACGGCACCTCCGCCACCACCTTTTCCCCGGACACCAATATCACACGGGAACAGATGGCGGTGATTATGGCAAATTACGCGAAAAAGCTGGGCTATGACCTGCCGGTTGCCCATGATGCTGTGACCTTTGCGGACAACGCGCAGATCAGCGGCTGGGCGGCAAAGGAAGTCAAGGCCATGCAGCAGGCGGGCATCATGGCAGGGAAAGGCGGCAACCGTTTTGACCCGAAAGGAACCGCCACCCGCGCCGAAGTCGCTACTGTCCTGCGGCGGTTCGTGGAGATTGTCATTGACCCGCAGACCGCCCAGGGCTGGATGCAGAACCACAGCGGCTCCTGGCAGTACATGAAAAACGGGAAACCTGCCACCGGCTGGCTGCAAGACGATAAAAAATGGTACTGGCTGGACAGTAACGGCTGGATGTTTACTGGCGGCTGGAAACAGATTGACGGTAAATGGTACTATTTCTATTCGGACGGTTCAATGGCGGTCAATACCACCATTGACGGTTACGCCATCGGCTCGGACGGGGCCAGAAAATAGGACGGGAAAGGAGCGGCATCAGCCTTGGAGATTCCTGAAGCGATACAACCGAATACCGTTGTGAGGTAATTAGGTGCCGCAATCCCGGCTGACCCAATCCTTCTTTGTCGCATAGCGGTTAATTTTATGGAGGCCGTCTATGCGTAAACGTCCCTTTTGATCTATCTCTGCCCTTATGGGGCAGAGGCTTGAATAACAGAATAACCGATACGTTCAGGGCGCAGATGATGCAACAATCATCTGCGCCCTGTTTTTGTCTGCCCTTTTTCGGCAAAAAGAAGGGGTATTCTGGCAAAAAAGACAAAAAGCGCACTGTATGGGGAAAGAGAAACGACAAACCTCCCCCTGCCCCGCACTTTTTCTACATAGCTCAACAATTTCATAGGCTCCATTGTTTGTGGGGACCCAGCTGCCGGTCCCCACCTCCATTCGATTCACCCGTCAACCACGCCTGAATCGAAATGGAGGAAAACTATGGGCTTTCACTATGGATATGAGAAAAGGAAGTTTGATGCAGAATGGACCCGGCTGGAACAGGAATACCGCGCAGCCGGTATGGACGATAGGCAGATCGCGGCCATGAAGGAATATGACTGGACCTGGTTTTGCAGCCAGCGGACCTATCAGAACCGCGTACAGGCCCTTCCCAGCGAACAGTGTGAGGACGAGAGCGAGCAGTCCTGCCTGTTCCGAAAATTTGAATCCCTGTCCTGCACCTGGGACACCGGCGATGTGGATTCCCGGCGGTTTGGCTGGCTGTCCTCCCTGGAGGATGAACTGCTGTACCGGCGGCTCTGCAAATTGCCGGAGGACGATCTGGAACTGCTGACCCTGCTCATTGTGGACGGATACCGGCAGGCCGATGTCGCAAGGCTGTGGAACTGTTCCCGGAATGTCATCTATAAACGTTTGAAAAAAATCAAAATATTTTTGAATCAAGGGTGACAAACGGCCTTTCCCAATGCCTACACATTGAAGGGACAAGTCCTCTTGCCCCTCATTGCAGCTTGACAACTGAATATACGGCATAACAGGTACATAACCCGTATCGAAGCGGAAAAGGCGCGCCGCCAGGACGGTTGCTTGCAGGAGGTGATGACAGACAGGCAATCCGAGCGATCTACGTCCAGCCTTAAACCCGGAGATGGCGTTCCGGGCGCGATGATGGTGCGGGGGCTTAAAGATACTTCCTCACGGCCCGCCAAAGACTTGGGGGGAACCCTGCGGCGCGCGAGAAAAACGGCGCTGCGGAGTTATGACAGCTCTGCCGGGAGCGGCCTGTTATGTCCCTATCGTCAGGGGGCGTGGCAAATGTGACGAGAAGCAGAGATATATAAATTAGAAAGTGATTCTTCGGCTTTTTTGCTGTGATAGCTTTCTATTTCAAGATCAGATACCATGCGCTGGTAGTTTCGTCTGCCAGCGTATTCATGTGATTTTGAAAGCACAATGACAAACTTGACAGATTGGAGGGAATATGTTACATGGAAAAACTTATTACACGAAAAGAAGCTGCAAAGATTTTGGGGATCAGTATTGCCACATTGGATGCGGCTCGTAACAACGGTCTGATTGCCTATGTTCAGTATGTGCAGAATGGCTGTGTGTATTTTACTGCGGCGGGCCTTCAGGAGTATATCGCAAAATGTACCCATAGGGCAAAGCCTGCGGACAAGAGCGCGACTTACCGCAAACCGCGAAGTGCCAGAACATGACCCATTCCGTATCCTTGCTGGAATCCCGTATATCTGATAAAACAAAGATACAGCGCTGGAGATTATTTTTTAGGAGGTGACGGAATTGGCAAAAAGAAAAGTTGTAATTCCAGAATATGGCACTGTCATGAAAAGAGGTGTCCTGTATTACAGAACCAGGATAAGAGATGCGAATGGAAAGCTCATCGCTCTTTATGCAAGAACGCCTGAAGAACTGTACGATAGAGAAATAGAGGCATTGGAGCAGATTGACAATGCCACTTTTCATCGGAAATCGCCCACTGTTACTGAATATTGCGAAAAATGGCTGCTGATGCAGTCGGTTCATATTCGTGCCACCACACTTACTGATTATACATCTAAGGTGCGGCGGCATATCATCAAAGAGCTGGGGCAGAAACGGATGGCAGATGTAACATTGGATGACATTCAGCTGGCACTTGTTCCCGTTTCTAAAAAATCAGCTTCGGTTTACAAGTCGGTGGTGATTCTTTATAAGTCCATTTTCCGGGCAGCGAAAGAGAGCCATGTGATTGACGAAAATCCGACTATGTATTTGGATGCAAAGGGCGGGGGTGTTCCTCAAGCGGAACGGCAGGCTTTGACAGATGAACAAGCAGAACGCCTTTTAGATGCTATCCGGGGTTTACCGCCTTATGTGTTTGTTATGATCGGCTTGTATGCCGGATTGCGGCGGGAAGAAATTCTTGCGTTACAATGGGATTCTGTATATCTGGATACGGACACCCCATATCTAACGGTAAGACGGGCATGGCATACAGAGCATAACAGGCCGGTTATTCTTACCGAGTTAAAGACAAAGGCTGCGGAGAGAAACATTCCCCTCCCCATTTGTCTGGCAGAGTGCTTAAAGGCAGCAAAGGCAACTTCCACTTCGGACTATGTGGTTGCCAATCGAGATGGTGAACCACTGTCTTATACGCAGTTCAAGCGGCTTTGGCAGTATATTGTTACCAGAACGGTTAAGGAGCGCTGCTATTACCGGTATGAAGATGGAAAGCGCGTAAAGCATACGGTTACACCGGTCCTTGGAGAAAAAGCAGCCCATAATGGCAAAGTTGTTTACAGCCTGGATTTTGAAGTGACACCGCACCAGCTGCGTCATACTTATATCACAAATCTGATTCATTCATCGGTGGACCCCAAAACGGTCCAATATCTGGCAGGCCATGAAAACAGTAAAATCACTATGGACATTTACGCCAAGGTCAAATACAATAGGCCAGATCAGCTTGTGAGAGCTATGGGCGGTGCATTTGCCCAATGGGATGCTGTATAAGATAAAACAGAAAACACAGAAAGAGCGAGGCAAGGATGTCTCGCTCTTTGCTTTACGCTGGCCGTATCTTTGATTAAATTGGGACTTTCTGATAAAAAGGGAGTGTAGGTACATAGGCCGCACATTTCAGGAAAGGAAGGTCCAAAATGGCTAAAAAGAAAACTGAGATTCCAAAGTACGGAACCATCATGTTAAAAGGAATCCAATATTACAGAACCCGGATTATGGATGCAGACGGCAAGCAGGTGAGTTTGTATGCTGCCACTTGCGAAGAACTATATGAGAAACAATTAGAAGCGCGGCGGCAGGTGGAGGAGATTATCTTTCATCGGCAGCATCCAACAGTGGCCGAGTATTGCGAGAAGTGGCTGCTTATGCAGTCTGCCAAAGTGTCCGCTGCTACATTGAAAGGTTATACCGCTGATATGAAGAACTATATCATCAAGCCCCTGGGGGAGATGTATATGGAGGAAGTTACAGCGGACGATATTCGGCTGGCACTTGTGCCGCTGTCGAAAAAATCAGAGGGATTATACAGTAAGGTGAATATGCTCCTCAAATGTGTTTTTTACTCGGCAGAGCGCAGCCAAATACTTCAAAGCAATCCTTGTGTGGGCATATCGGGCAAGGGTGGCAAGGCCGCAAAAAAGAAAGAGGCATTGACAGATCAGCAGGTAGAGGTGCTTTTGGATACGGTCAAAGGACTTCCTCCCCACTTGTTTATTGTGCTTGGATTGTATTCCGGTCTGCGCCGGGAAGAAATCCTTGCATTGCAATGGGACTGTGTATTTCTGGACGAACCTACTCCCTACATATCTGTAAGGCGAGCATGGCGCACAGAACATAACCGACCGGTGATTTCTACCACATTAAAAACGAAAGCAGCCCGGAGGGACATACCAATTCCCAAGTGCTTGGTAGATTGCCTGCGGGAAGTCAAAGAAACCTCTGTTTCGGAATATGTGATTTCCGACAGCAACGGGGAGCCGTTATCCGCCTCACAATTTCAAAGGGTATGGCAGTATGTGGTGGTCCGCTCTACTCAGGCGCGTAACTATTATAAATATGTAAATGGGCAGAGCATCAAGTACACCGTCACACCGTCACTGGGGATGACGCAGAAAAATAATCCCAAGATTCACTATACACTGGATTTCCATGTGACACCACATTTGCTGCGCCACACCTATATCACCAACCTGCTGTATTCCGGGGTGGACCCTAAGACTGTCCAGTACCTTGCAGGGCATGAAAACAGCAAAACAACTATGGACATCTACGCAAAGGTGAAGTATAATAAGCCAGAGGAGTTGTTTGGCGTGGTAAATGGCGCTTTCCATCAGGCCACCGATGATTAAGAAATTGCTATTTTTCGTGGTTCCCACATAGGATAACTGAACAATGAAAAGCCGGGAAAGCCCGTAAAATCAAGGAAAAACGGCAATCAAAGAATTTCAGTACGGCCTCAAAGCGGCTCGTCGCGCTCCGCAGTTCAGCAAGCGTTAAATTTTATCAAAATGGCTCAAAAAGCCCGGAAAATCAAGGTTTTCCGGGCTTTTGCTTTTGATAGGGTTTGATGCAGTTTGACTTAAAAAAACCATTTTTCACCAAATTTGTAGTGGTTCCCAATAGGATAACCGGGCAAAAAGAGGGGTAAGTGGTTACAAAATAGGATAACCGCAGGCCGATTTTTGCCGTTTGGAAGTGCGGCTTTTCAGCTCCTTCAAGGACAATTTTTCGTCTGGATGGTTTGATATAATTTGACCGAATTTGAATAATTGAATATGATTTTAATGCAGGCACTCAGTATTTTTTGCTGGGTGCTTTTTGCATTTCCGGGGAACTGTATTCCGGGATCAGAAAAAGCCGTCACTTTTCAATTTTTGAAGTGGCGGCTTTTTCTATTTCCAGAAGCAACCACAACGACTTAGAAATGAGGTGATTATCTTGAACACGCAAATCATCGCCATCGCCAATCAAAAGGGAGGTGTGGGTAAAACCACAACCTGTGCCAACTTAGGGATTGGGCTGGCACAGGCCGGAAAGAAAGTGCTTCTCATTGACGGGGACCCGCAAGGGAGCCTGACCATCAGCCTGGGCAATCCCCAGCCGGATAAGCTGCCCTTTACCCTCTCTGACGCAATGGGCCGCATCCTGACCGATCAGCCGGTCCGCCCCGGCGAGGGGATTCTGCGCCACCCGGAGGGCGTGGACCTGATGCCAGCGGATATTCAGCTGTCCGGCATGGAGGTTTCGCTGGTAAATGCCATGAGCCGGGAAATGATTCTGCGGCAATACCTGGACAGTGTAAAGGGGCAGTATTCCCATATCCTCATAGACTGCCAGCCCTCCTTGGGTATGCTCACCGTCAACGCTCTGGCCGCTGCCAACCGGATCATAATCCCCGTCCAGGCGGAGTATCTGCCCGCCAAAGGGCTGGAACAGCTGCTCTCTACGGTAGCCAAGGTCAAGCGGCAGATCAACCCGAAACTGCAAATAGACGGTATTCTGCTGACGATGGTGGATAACCGTACCAACTTCGCCAAGCTGCTTTACCTCCTGCGCGATTTTGGCGCGTTCTGACGGGTCTTTTAAGAGTGCGGCAATCTTTTCCGTGCTGTCCGGGAAACCGCCGTACAGCGCGTCAATGGTGGGCAGTAAGCCCTTTTCCCTTGCTTCGTCGCTGAAATTCTGGCGCAGATACCACAGCTTTTCGGACAGTTCCCGAAACTCGTTGTCCCGCGCCGCGTCGATGTTGTCCTGGCTGGCAAACTGGCCGTCTTGATCTGACTGCTACATCCTCCGCAATATCGGTGTCAAGTTCCATGCCCTTTTCTTCCCAAATGTCCTCAAATGCCAACAGGCACTCGCAAAGCTGCTCCCCTAAATCAAAAACTTCTTTTTCTGGATAAATCTGTTGGCTTTCCAGCTTGTTTAGCTTTAGGATATTCGTAATCAGATCAGCCAGACGCCGGGAGGCATCTGTTACAGTCTTTGCGTATTCCTGCCGCAGTTCTTCCGGCAGCTCCGGCTGCTGGAGCATCGTCCCATAATTCTGGATGACTGCCAATGGTGTTTTCAGCTCATGGGATACGTTGGAGATAAAATCTGTCCGCAGGGTTTCAATACCAGACAATTCCTGCGCCATTCGATTGAATGAGTGAATGATGGTGTTAAGTCCATCTTGCCCTCCCATGCTGAAAACGGGCTGGATGTGTACTGAAAAATCGCCCTCTGTAATTTTTTCGGCGGCATCTGCAATACGCTGAACGGGTCTTGTCACTGTAAACCATCGGCGCATACTGTCTATGACTGTGCAGAGCAGACTAATCAACACCACGTTCCCAAACGTCAGCTTAGCGGCCACTTCTATCATTTCCAGGGTCAGCGGAACCTCCATATTTACCGGGTTGCTGCCCGTTTGTCCTTTATGTGAAATGGTTCCTTATCACCTCCCAGTCTGCCCCCACCAAAGGGCG
>NZ_QWLE01000063.1:0-13178 GCF_009917365.1 Neglectibacter sp. X4
GTACTTGGATTTGTGGTGAAACCATTGTACCAGAAGGGCTGGCGGGTCTTCAACTTTCATTTTAGTTTACAGTACGGCAAAATTGTATGGGAGGTAGAACTATGAACTCTGTTGGAATTGATGTCTCCAAGGGCAGAAGCACCGTTGCCGTTATGCGCCCCTTTGCGCTGTCTGCTTGGAGGGCGCTGTCATTGTTTTGGCGTGTATCATCTTTTCACTCTTTGCCGCTTCTCCGCCCGTTGTCAATCCTGACGCTGCGGCGGTAACGCAGGTGTGGGCATATATCGGAGAGCTGCTCTTTAATATGCTTGTGCTTGTTGGCAGCGTGAAAATGAGCGACAGGATTATCTGGGAGATGATGGGACTGTAAAAAGTTGCGGTTAAAATCCCCTAAGTTTTCAGCGAAAACTTGATTTTTATAAAAAAACGTGGTATACTATCAATGAAAAGTTAGGGGACAATGACTGTAAGTTTCCAGCGAAAGGAGAATCCCAATGCAAAATATTATCAGGCGTGATCACTACTTGAAACGGTTGGTGGATAAAAAAGAGAATGGCTTGGTAAAGGTAATTACTGGAATCAGACGATGTGGCAAGAGCTTTTTGTTGTTTAATCTGTTCTATGATTATCTGATAGAAAGCGGCGTAAAAGAGGATCAAATCATTTCGATTGCCCTTGATGATGATACCTTTGTGCAGTACCGTGAGCCGGAGGTTCTTTCCGAGTATATCCGTTCCAAAATCATAAACAAAGATATGTACTATATCCTCATTGATGAGGTGCAATACGCCATTACAAAGGAGGAGTTGAAAAATCCGGAAAACATCCGGCTATATAATGTACTCAACGGTTTGCTGCGTCTTCGGAATGTAGATATTTATGTGACCGGAAGCAACTCCAAAATGCTGACCAAAGATGTTCTGACTGCTTTTCGTGGCAGAGGTGATGAAATCCGGGTGTATCCGATCTCTTTCAAGGAGTATTATTCCTTTGTAGGCGGAGATAAATCAGACGCTTATGAGGAGTACGCTCTATATGGAGGAATGCCCCTTGTTTTGAGCAAAAAAGATGATGCGGAAAAGATGTCCTATCTGCAAACGCTGTTCACGGAAGTTTATTTCAAGGATATTGTTGAGCGATACGACATTGGGCTGCCGGATGTGCTTACAGAATTGACCGACGCTCTGTGTTCCGCTGTAGGCTCGCTGACCAATGTGAACAAGATTAAAAACACCCTCCAAACGGTCAAGAATATTCAGGTTTCAAACACTACGCTGTCAAACTACTTGGATTATTTGTCAGAATCCTTTTTGTTTAGTAATGCCAAGAGATATGATGTAAAGGGCAAAAAATATTTCGAGTATCCGTCAAAATACTACTGCACAGATATTGGAATTAGAAATGCCCGCCTGAATTTCAGGCAGCAGGAAGAAACGCACATTATGGAGAACATCATATACAACGAGCTTTTATGCCGTGGCTACTCGGTAGATGTGGGTGTAGTGGAGATCACAGAAACAAGTGCAGGAAAAAAGACAAAAAAGCAGTGTGAAATCGACTTCATATTAAATCGAGGTGCGAAAAAATATTATATCCAATCTGCCCTTAGCGTCAGCGAGCAAAGCAAACTTGAAACAGAACTCAGACCGCTGAAAAACACAAAAGATTTTTTTAAGAAAATTCTCATCAGCAAAACTTCAATGAAGCCGTGGACAGATGAGGATGGGATTCTTCATTTGGGACTTTACGAGTTCCTGATTAATGAGGATTCGCTGGAATTGTAAACTGAATAGATTTAGGAAATCGTCATCTGAAAAAGGTGGCGATTTTTTATGTCAAAAGAAAGGAGCTTTTAATGGAAGTAAAAATTAACCGTGAAATCAGAAACTACACGGAAGCGATGTTTTTCGGACTGTCCCTGCGGCAGTTCATTTTTTCTGTCTGTGCCTGTGCGGTGGCGGTAGGATTATATTTCCTGCTGAAATCCTATGTCGGCACGGAAACCGTGTCGTGGATGTGCATTTTGGGAGCTGCCCCGCTTGCGGCTCTCGGTTTTATCAAATATAACGGAATGACCGCTGAGAAATTCATCTATGCGTGGATAAAATCGGAGTTTCTTATGCCGAAGAAGCTCGTGTTTCATTCCACAAACACCTACTTGGAGCTGATGAAGCCGGGTATGGAAAAGAAGCAGAAGGAGGTTTTGAAATCAAATGATTAAAACGCTTACCAATTTATTCAAACAGGATAAGGAAAAGTTTGTCGTGCCGAAGGGTGCTTTTATGTGGTGGGGGATAACGAGGATAAATCAATCGATTCTAGAGCATGGGTTTGTCCGTGGGTGGAAAAGAAAAAGGCTTTAGTTAAAATGCATGATTTTTTTTAACAAATAAAGAAAATATCGACATTAAACTACCGTTTATCCCAGAAAACTACCGTTTGTCCCAGATGTATTGACAATAAATAAGACTTAAATGTATAATTCAACCATCAGCATAAAGAGATTCGTAGTTTTCACATAGCAAGATGGTTTCCACGCTTCTTAAAGTAAGAAAAATAGTTCCCTACCAGATGATGGAGTTTATAATATTTATATCAATTCTTTCATGCTATAAATCCATTGTCGTGTGTAGCCGTTATCCAAAGAAACTTTGATTCATCAACACTGGAGGCTTGTAATAATGAAAAAACATATCCGCATATACAGGTGTTTCGTGTGTCTATTATTTGCCATGAGTTTAATTACAATTTCAGGCTGTGAAACTGCAAGCCCCAAGGAACCAATTCGTGAAAAAGAAGTGAGCCAGGGAGTAGATACAGACAATTCAAGTGAAACATTGACAATTTTGACTGTCTACCAGAATGATGAGTTGACCAGGCTCATCAAAGAATTTGAATCTGTGCACCAGGAAGTGGATATTGAAGTTGAGGTTGGCATCCGCTCTTCCGCAGATGTGGGCCGGCTGGATTCTTGGGATAATTTTATGGAAGAACTGGCCGTGAATCTCATGAGCGGCGATGGTCCGGACATTTTAGTAGATCCAGGTGTGTTCACCCCGCTGCAGTATCATCAATCTGGAGTAGTATACGATTTGCGGGAATGGATGGATCAAGATCAAGAGTTTCATTTGGAAGATTATTACGAGAATTTATTTCAAGCATATGAAATTGAAGGGAAGCAGTACACGGTGCCTACTCGTGTATCCTTGAACGTAGTATATTTGAATAAGACGCTTTGCGACATTGCTGAAAAAAGTTTTTCCCCTTGGGATACGTTAGATTACACAGAAGTGCTGGATATCTGGAAGTCTGCAGACCAGTTTGGCGCAATCTCACCAGATTTTACTCTGGAATTTATGGATCAACGGGGAAAATGTAACCTCTTTATAGACGCGGAGCTTCCCGACTTTGTAGACGTACAAGCTGGAACCAGTTCATTCGATTCTCCTGAATTTATCCAATATCTACAAGATACAAAGGGCATCCCTTCGAACCGCGCTGCGTCAGAGATCATGGCGGTAACGGGTGGAAATGTTTTAGAGCAGTTCGCACTGACCAATGAGGAAAAAAATACATCTTTGCTGTTGATTGATACTGTGGGGGTCGAGACACTGAGAAATGTATTACAGGTTCCCGAAAACTGCGTTGGCCCCCTGTTTCTCACTTCGAGAAAAGGAAATATCTCTTTTACGCCCGCTTTGGCTTCTCTGGTGGTTCCCAAGAGTTGTTCAAATCCTGACTTAGCCTGGGAATTCCTGAAATTCTGCATAGCACCTGTGGATGAACCCGCATATTACTCAATCTACCACCCAAAAGGCAGCGTAGACATAATCCAAGGGAACACCCTGCCGATAGCCCAAAAGAACCTGCGCAGTTATGGGGAGCTTTATGGGAAAGTGGGTTCTGTCTTAGAAAAGGATAGCCAAATAACGGTCGATTTTGATCCCACCTTGATCGAGAGCCCTTTCTCTGACGGTTTTTTTGAACAAGTTGACCAAGTGCTTTCTCTCTATAAAAATCCTGTGGACAGCCTTGGCCGCCTTGGAACAATTTATACGCCTATTTTGCAGCAATATTATGATAAGGGTACTCTTTCCGCAGAAGCGTGTGCAAAGAGCATCCAGCAAAAGGCTGGCATTTGGCTACGGGAATAAGGAATTACTGGATTCGATCCATTAATTCATATTACTTAATATGAAAGGAGGGAGAAACGTGAAGCGTCAATTGAAGATCAAAGCTCAAAACGAACATTTGCGCACATATTACGACTTGCGTAAACCTATATGTTCGTGTGGTGCGTGTACCGGTCTTTGTCAATGCTTTTGCGGTGGTGATACAACAACCGCGACAAATGCATCCCACCGTGCATCAGCCTCCGTACAGATCGGAGCGATGAGCGAGACAGAAGCGCGAGCGTAAAACGACAAGGAGGGAATCAATTGCTTACAATTGATTCCCTCCCCAATTAAAAATACAGATATCGGGAAAGTGAATAAGGTTATGACTTACAAGATTATTGAAAGCCCTTTTGGAAAGTATGTATATTCGAGAAATGCGAATCGCCTGATAAAAATGCCAGAAAACAATGATTCCCAATCAGTAGAAGGATATCTGTCTGAGCAAGGATTTTCGACACGCAACAATCTTAGAAAAATACGTCATCCGAGTAGTTGGATGATTGAAGAAATACTTCGAGGTCATGTCTTCAATTTAATTTTACAAGTTACACAAAATTGCAATTTAAGATGTAGTTACTGTGCCTATTCCGGCAATTACTATAATAGAACACATACAACGCAGAAAATGTCATATGATGTTGCGAAGCGTGCTGTGGATTTTCTGTTTGAACACTCATCTGAATGTGAAGAAATCGTAATAGGTTTTTATGGAGGAGAACCTTTATTAGAATTCGACTTAGTAAAACGTGTAGTAGACTATGCTGATCATATAGGATGGGGAAAAAATATACAATATGTTGTGACAACAAACGCAACACTTTTAAAAGGGGAAATCCTTGACTTTCTGGTTGCACACAATTTTTCAGTGATGGTAAGTTTTGATGGGCCAAAAGAAGTACATGATAAAAACAGAAAATTTATTGATGGAAAAGGTTCTTTTGACTTAATTATTAATAATCTGGAATTAGTAAAAGAAAGATATCCGGATTTTTATAAGAATATCATGACAAATACAGTTTTGAGTCCAACTGAGGATTATGAATGTATTAAAAAGTTTTTTGAAGCAGATACTGTAATTCATGCTCTTAATTCACGATTGTCCTTGATTTCTGCTGAAGATGCTAAGGAACCTATAACATATGGAGAACATCTCTCTATATCTGAGAGTATAGAAATTGTGAAGATTCTCTTGTATATGCTGGGTAAAATACATAAGGAAAGCATTTCAAAAATATACTTATCCCAAATAAATATGATTACAGAATCTTTTAGAAATATGGATTTTGACGGGCTCGAAGGTAAAGTCATGGCACACCCAGGGGGGCCATGTGTACCAGGGAAAAAAAGGCTTTTTGTCGATGTTAATGGTGATTTCCACCCCTGTGAAAAGATATCTGAATGTGCTGTCGGTAGAATTGGATCACTTTCTTCTGGTTTTGATATAAACGCAGTTTTAAAAATCTTAAATATCGCTGAAATTACTGAAGACGCATGTAAAAATTGTTGGGCCTTTTTGTGGTGTAATCAATGTGCCAATGCCTCTTTGCAACGTAATAAGCTATCATCTGAAATACGTCTGTCAAAATGTTCTAGTTCCAAATCTCATGCTATAAATACATTTAAAACGATGATTTTTTTGAAAGAGTATGGATTTGATATTGAAAGGTGGAAATCGGATAATGCGATCGATGATTTTTTGCGCAAATGAAGAGAGCTTACTTTTATTGGGGACTGATAATGAGTTTTCCATGTCTGAATATGTCTCTATCGTAACACCATATGGTATAGAGGCAAGTTCACCGGCATTTGATATTCTTCAGGCAATACCGGCGAGGGTAGAATTTGAAGTGATACATTCACTTGAAGAAGCATCAAATCTTCAAATAAACAAATTATTACTTGTTAATAATGAAAAAGTCTCGTGCGGAACATATTCTAAGATAGTAAATGCCTATATAAAAACCGAATGCAAAATATACGTCCCTATCGAGTTGCAAAGAAAGCTATCTCTTCCTCCGCTAGAAAATATAAGCGTGCTACATAAAGAAGATTTTGAAATAAAGGTCACGGGGGACGAAATTCTTCACGTTGACATACCTGTAATTGCGGTTACAGGTATAGGTCAAAATACGAATAAACTACCACTCACTCTATTGATAAAAGACCATTTATCTAGTCTGGGCTATAACACGCTAACACTTTCATCATCTCCTTTAGCCGAATTATGGGGCATGGAAGCCCTACCAAATTTCTTATTTAGTGAAAAAAGCTTTAGAGACAAGACCATGCTTTTTAATCATTTTTTATATAGTCTCGCTTCTAAAACGCAGCCTGAACTTATAATTATATCAATCCCGGGGGGAATTAGCCCTCTAAATCCTTTTTGTTACGAAGATTATTATGAGATGGCGATGATCATTTCGAATGCAACACAGATTTCGATAGATATCTGTAGCTTATATTGTCAAGATTATCCGGATGAATTTCTTGATTTACTTGATGATATTAATACATTTAGATTTGGTTGTAAACCACTTTTCTATCATTCATCAAATGTTGTTTTCGATTTGGATGCGGAAACTAGAAAGAATGAATTCATAAAAGCCAACACTTCAAAACCAGTAAGTTTTGTT
Organism: Neglectibacter sp. X4; assembly: GCF_009917365.1. Classification (NCBI taxonomy): domain Bacteria; kingdom Bacillati; phylum Bacillota; class Clostridia; order Eubacteriales; family Oscillospiraceae; genus Neglectibacter; species Neglectibacter sp. X4. Next base: position 6,812 of record NZ_QWLE01000063.1, read on the forward strand.
AAAGATGCACTCTCGGATTCTCAGAGAGATAATATATTTACAATGTTTGATAAGGATATGTTATCTGATGCACTAAAACGAATTGTGAGCTATTTGATAGAATAACTCAATTGTATATTTCTATAAATCGCTCTGTTCAAGCAGGACCATCTTGGTTTGCAGGAAAAAATATGGATTACTTCGTTAAGTGATTTCATGTAGATTGGCTAAAGCATTTGCGCAAAGGTAATAACCCTAATTTTACTGCCAGGAAAAGCACTAACTGTTTAAGCATATGAATTATACGATTCGGAAAGACAAGTGAGTTGTTTTATCATATTATCGTTGTCTTTCTTCAGAGAGGTGGAATATTAGCGTGGGAAAAGATGAAATCGCAAGAATTTTACAAAACTACTTGTACCTTAGTTCTCACAAATATGTTCAGGATAAGAATGTGAGTTTGTTTTCTTATAAGGCCGGTTTTTCTCCCTTTGATATTACTTATGCTCTTTTAGAATTTGAAAAGGAATATGGAGCAGATTTACAGGGAGTAGTAGATACCGTTGATAATTATTCCCTGAACCAATTGTGTCAAGCGCTCGAGCATTCCATGAAGGAAGTGATTAAATAAAAAAGGAACGATTGAACTTCTGTTTCACTTTCCAAATAGAGAGGTCTCGTTGAAACTAGATAGGATAAATAGTGATTGTAAAAATGTATGTATTTTTTTCAAATAAATTAGAAATTTTTTTGATTGAACAAAAAATTATTTCAATTGAACAGAAAGAGATTTACGCTTACGGCTTAGAGTGTTTAATCGCTCGTATAGGCACGATACTTTATTTGCTTTTACTAAGCATTTGTCTTCGCGCCGTCTGGCAGGCAGTAGTATTTTATTTTGTTTTTCTTGCCATGAGAAAATTTGCTGGAGGATATCACGCGACTACATATGTCAAATGTAATGCGTTATATCTGTTGACTTTTATGGTTTCAGTTTTAGGAGACAGGTATGTTGTATCTAACTTTAACTCTCTTTACCTTTCCGTTTTTATTCTTCTGTTTGTGTTTATGACTGTTTTGATTTTTTCTCCGATTGAGAATCCAAACAACCCTATAGAAGATGGCCAGGAAAAAAAATTCAGACGATATTCTCTGTTAATTGCAAGTGCGCTGTCAGTTGGCGAAATGGTATTGTTCTTTCTCGATCTTCCCATACATGGGATGCTGCTGATATCCATGTTTTTAGCAGTTGTGTATATGTATGTTGAAGTGATAAACAGAAAAAGAAAGGAGGGGAATGTCCGTGAAAAAGATAACCCATAAGGTTGCCAAAGCAATTGCTTCCGTCGCGTTGAAGTCTGCTAAGGGCAGCACCCGTGAGGTTTCAAAAGAGGGTATGTACCAGCCCAAGCGTCCCAAGATGTAAGTGCAATGTTTATGACGCAAAGTGCGGAGGTTTTAATCTCCGCACTGTTGCGTTTTTGCAATGAATCAAACTGTTTTTCACTCGAAGTTCATTTATAGGTTATAAACTCAGCAAAAGCTTGAAGTCCTTTTCTTCCTTCTCGCGGGAAGCCATCTGGGAGCTTAAAATATCTCCCATGGTTTTCTGAAAAAGGTGGGCAAGGATTTGCTGTAACTCCCACCAAGTAATCAACTGAAACATTAAAGTATTTTGAAATCAGTATCTTGATAGAATCCGGTGCTTCGCTCTTGTTTCTTTCATATAAGGAAATAGAATGCTTGTTTATTTTAAGAATCTTTGCTAACTCCTCTTGTGTAAGCCCGGTATCAAGCCGCAATTCTGATAATCGTTCGCCAATCAAGCATATCCTCTCCAGCCTTACCAGCATGTCTTCATTATAGATGAAACTTGGCCTTGTCCTTCTATAATCGAGAATTTAGACCTTTTGGACTCTTGAAATCGATAATTTATCGATTGCGTGTATCTCCAAAAGCTGTTTACACGACTTTGCGAGAAATTTTTTTGATTTTTTCTTCCGGAAATGGTATACTTTCTCTATCGTCTAGAGAAAGGGTGTCCATATGCACATTGCTCTATGTGATGATGACAAAAATTTTGTTAAAGAATTTGAAGCCCGGATTTTGGCGACGGCTGACAGCTGTGACATTGACCTGACCGTAGCAGGCTATACCTCGGTGAAAATGTTTCTTGCAGATGCTGGGCGGCTGGCAGGAGAACCGGGTTTCGTGTGCTTTTTGGATATTGATATGCCGGGGATGACGGGCTTTGAGCTGGCGGAAGAACTCCGCCACCTAAACAGCGGCACCCGCATCGTGTTTGTCTCCAACAAGGATGAACTAGTGTTCCAGTCTTTGGAATACCATCCTTTTTTCTTCCTGCGAAAGAATCGCCTGCAAGAAGAATTAAAAAGGCAGCTTGTAGAACTGCACAACTCCATTCACCCCAAGCGTATGGTTGAAACCTTCCAGACAGGCCGCCAGACCATTCAGATCGACATGGAAACGGTTGTCTATGCGGAAAGCGAAAAGAATTATCTAATGCTCTATTACGGTGAGCCCCTGCAGGCGGTGAAGGTTCGGATGAAGATATCCGAGGCGGAGGAACGGTGGAAAGCATATGGATTTATCCGGATCCACAAGGGAATAATGATAAATCCTAGATATATTAAACAACTGGCAGATGACGGGCTACAGCTCACGGCAGGGAAAATTCTTCCAGTTGCCCGGAGCAGTATGCCTGAGTTGAAACGTTTATTGTTTGAGGTGCAAAGAAATGGATAGTTCCCTTTTTTGGTCGATTTTTGAGGCAGGCATTTCCCTACTGGAAAATTTTTTGCTTGTGCTCTTTATGAATCATTTTTTGGGCGCGAGGTATTCCGGCGTAAAGCAAGTACTACTCACTTCAGGAATGACCTTGTTAGGATTTGCTTTTTCATTCGTAGAAAACTTACCTTCCTTTTTTACATGGGAGTCCTATATTACAATAATTATCTTGTTTTTCTACGCTTTGTATGCTGCCCAAGGAAGTTTGCTGAAAAAGGCTGTAGGTGCGGTTATAGCCAGGGAACTGATAACCATTTCAAACAGCTTGATCCTCTTTTTAGCTGGGGCTTTTTTGAACACAGATGTAAGTGATTTTATTACACAGCAGAATGAACTGCGCATTCTTACCGTTTTGCTGACGAAAGTGACCTACTTTTTTCTAGGGCGCATTGTCATTGGCCTTTTTTCCAAGCGGGGAGAACTGCTGACATGGCAGTGGGCGGTTACGGGCAGCAGTTTTTTTGTTTCCACGCTGGCTGGCACGTTAGCCATAAGGCTGGCAAGAAATTTGTCCGGAGAGAGCGCTGTGGAGCGTATAGAGCTGCTGGTAATCGTCAGCTGCCTGTGGGTGCTCTGCTTTATGGCCTACTTTGTGGTGGAGAAGATGATGATGGGCAACCAATTCAAGCTGGAATATGAATTGCTGAAGCAAAACCAGGAATATCAGATGCAAAATCTGAAGCATATGGCAAGTTCATATGAAGAAGTTCAGGCTATCCGCCACGATATGAAAAACTATCTGCTGGCCTTGCAGCACATGCTGGAAAAAGGGGAATACCAGCAGGCCAAAGCGGAGTGTGAGCGGATCACAGGCAAGGTGGATGGCACCCATGTGTTCCTGGAAACGGGCAGCCAGATCATTGACGCGATTTTGAATGAGAAGCTGTCCGAGAGCAAACGCAAAGGGATAGACACCAAGTGCAGCATTTTTACAGACTTACGGGCGGTGGATACCCTGGCTTTCTGCACGGTTTTTGGCAATTTGATGGACAATGCCATAGAGGCCCAGGAGCCTTTGCCGGAATCCGAAAGACATATCGAGGTGGAGGCTTTCAACCAGTATGGCTACACCCGTCTGCGCGTGACGAACATCACGGGGAAAGAGTCCACAGGGGAAGGCCCCGAATTGAAGACTACCAAACCGAATGCCGATATGCACGGGATTGGGCACAGGAGTGTGGAGCGCACTATGGAGAAAATAGAGGGGGCCATCCGATATCAGGAAGGTGACCACTTATTCATTGCAACGGCAATCTTTCCACAGCATACAATTTGAACGGTTTTTGAAGGGGACACCCGCGATGGATGTCCCACTTTTTATGATATTTAAGATAATTATATGTCGTTTTATCCCAGAAATTTACCGTTTGTCCCAGATATGTTGACGGATTCTATTTTGACGTGTAGACTAATACATAAAAGGGACATGAAAGCTTTATAATACTATGTCTGGTAGCCGTCAGGAGGAGAGGAATGAAAAAGATTGATCCAAACTTAAGGCGTATTCTTTCTTATCTGAACCCCTACAAAAAAGAATTTCTGCTGGTGGGATTGACTCTGCTTATTTCTACTGCTATTGGTTTTTTCCAGCCGCTGGTGATTCGGGCTATCACCGATGACGGTATGCTCCAGCGGGACATGGCCGTGATTGCCCGCTCGGCGTTGGTATTGGCTGCGCTGGTGATTGTCAGCCAGGCCATCGACCTATGGCAGACCCATATATTCGCGGACATACATAACAAGTCCTATTACGCCGTTTTCCGTCAGGTTTTTGAGAAGCTGCTGCACCTGGAGAAATCCTATTTTGAGGATAAGAACAATACGGAAATCCTCAGCTTTTTGCAAATGGACGTTTCCCAAGTTTCCTCCATCACAGACCGATATATGGTCATGAGCGCCAGCTATGTGTTCCGAATCATCAGCGGACTGGTGGGACTGTTCGTGATAAGCTGGAAGTTGGCATTGGTAGTGCTGGCGATGGTGCCTGTAAAGTTTTTCTTAGTGAGACGCATGTCGAAACGCCGGGAAAAGGCCATGGACGCAATGATTGAGTCCAGCAGAGATTTCTCCCGGTGGTTTGGGGACAATCTCAACGGAGTAGACGAGATTAAACTTTGGAACCTGTTCCAGAGCCGGGAGAGGATTTTTGCGCAAAAGCAGCGTGAGCTGCTGGGTCTGGAAAAGAAGGGCACCATGATTGACGGCTGGAACACTTTCTGGGAAATGCTGCTGGAATGGTCGGTGACTATTGTGCTGTACCTGTTGGGAGGCTGGCTCATCTGTACTGGAAGCCTGACCATTGGCGCGGTGTTCGCCTTTTCCAGTTACTCTGGCTATGTGACCGGGCCTGTGTCCGCGCTCATTAACCTGAAAATGTACTTTGCCCGCATCATGCCCTCGGCTCGCAGACTGTTCCAGTTTTTGGATATGGAGACAGAACTGGATGCTGGTAGAAAACATATTGAAAACAAGCCGCCAAAATTGGAATTTCGGGATGTGGCGTTCCGTTATGAGGAGAACCGGCCTATCCTGCAAGGCGTGAATTTTACGGTGGAGCCTGGTGAAAAAGTCGCCATTATCGGCCAGAACGGTAGCGGGAAATCAACTATCCTTAATATACTTCTGCGATTCTACCAGCCTAACGCCGGACAAGTACTGGCGGACGGGATAGATGCGAATTCCCTGTCTCTGGAGAATTACCGCAGTCTATTTTCAGTGGTCAGTCAAGAACCTTATCTGTTTTTAGGAGACATTCTGGAGAACGTAAATTTAACTGGGCTGACAACGGAGAAACAGTTACAGGCTGCCTTAAAAGATAGTGGCGTCGCACACTACATAGCCCGTATGCCCGACAGGGAAAAGACGCAGATTGGGCGTAATGGGGCAAAGCTATCTGGAGGAGAAAAGCAAAAACTTGCGGTGGCCCGCGCTTTACTGAAAGACGCTCCTGTTGTGATTTTAGATGAAGCTACCTCCGGGTTTGATGTGGAGTCTGACGCTTATCTGCATGACATCATTGTGAACCAGATGCAAGATAAGTCAGTCATCATAATAACCCACCACTACAATAATTTGGAAGGGATGGACAAGGTGTATCGACTGGAAGATGGGGCACTTGCTGCGGTGGGAAGATGTCGTTATTCAAATCAGCAATATTTCCTTGGTGTCATCCCGCAATGTCCCGACTCCTAAGTTTCCTATTTGGGCGGTGATAACTGCCGTGCTTGGTTTGTGGTTTTTTACCATCAACACATTGTTTGCTTTACTCGTGCTGGCGGTTGGCGGAGGTGCTATAGTGTTTTGGTATGTGCAGTACAACACGCTGAAATATGAGAAATGCTTGCATATCTTATTAAATTCTGGAGACACCTTTTCCCTCATTGCCAGAGACGTACATTTCGTTGAACAGATTTTAGATGTCTTTTCAAAGATTTTCAAAGATGGAGATAAGGCAGGCACAAATTACTATATCGACATGAAAAACTGTAAAATTGCCAATAATTCCATTGTGTTCATTTTCGCCAACTCCTTTATGGGCGGGGCGGAGATTGTCAGCCGGTATTCGGCAGAGGTGATGGAG
>NZ_QWLE01000064.1:0-12930 GCF_009917365.1 Neglectibacter sp. X4
CCCCCAATTCCTTTTGCTCTTTTTTGTGCCCCCTAGCCCTTTGGCGTGCGTCCTTGCGTACTAACTTAATGACATTGACCACATGGGGAAGTAGTTTGTCAATTACAAATCAGCAAATTTTACAGTTTGCTCTGGAAAATGCCCCTTTGTATGGTGTTCTGTAAAAAACAGTTGGGGATTACACAGTCCTCCATTAGAACCAGCAGAAGGATGATCGCACTCCGCAGAGCGTAGGCGATCACCAACCTCCTGATGCGTTTTTTTCGCTTTGCTCTGACGGATGCTTGGTGCTCCCGTACTGTCACGGCTCAAAAACCACCTCCTTCCCGTCTGATTTTAGAATCATAGTAACTTCCTCACCGTCATAAATGACAGACAGGGCCGGATCATTTGAAATTTTCAGACTGCCAACGCCATCCCTGCCGCATAGATAAACACAGTCGGAATCCATGCGATTGATGAAATACAGCCCTTGATCGGTCAAACAAAAGTCAGAGGCAACCATATTCCGAAACGGCCTGGCCTTGTGGGTCTTAGTATCATACGCCGTCAGCAAAGAATTTTCGTTGATGTAAAAGATCGTCCGCCCATCAAACGCTATATTCTCCCTGGTGGGGATGTCCAGCATTTTCGTGAGCTGGATTGTTCTGCCTACTTCCGTAATCCCATCATTCGTAATGAAAAAGAGGCTGTCATCGTTCAAGAAAAAGCCGTAGCAGTATTGCAGAAACATCCAGGTATCCCCCACGGTATAATCAATTCCCAGCAGAGAGCGCCCGCTGTCCGTTATTTTCTCAAAAATAAACTGTTCCTCAAAGGTTTCTGTATCAAGCTGGACGATGGACACCTGGGTCGCTGTGCTGTTGTAGCTGCCGACCCGATCCACATACTGCTCTGTGCGGGAGGTCATATAGTAAATGTACGGAGCATCCATATAGACAGCTTTAATGGATTCGCCATCCGAAAAGGCCCCGAACAGCGGAGAGAGGGCCAAATCCGTCAAAGCGCCGGTTTCCCGGTTCTCCAGAGAGTATGTCCGCGTCTGATCGTCGAAGATCACACTGTAAGTTTCCGACACACTTTGCGAAGATGAATTGAATATCCCGTTTGTGGATTCTGCGGCAGAGCAGCCGGACAGCGAGAGCAAAATTAGCAGTCCCAACACTGTGGCCCCACGCCGTCTGACGAACTTTTTTCCAGACTGCCAGCAGTTTGTGTTTTGCCGCAGCACCCACCATACCGTGAGGGCGCAGCACACAGCGGACAGGCCCAGCAGGGCCAACAACTCCTGGGGGGAACGCTCCGAGAAAGTCACGATGGGTTCACCTGTCAATGAATCTTCCACAGAGGAAGTCCCTTCCAGGAATCCGGTTGCCAGCAGGAACGGCAGGGGCAGCGGCAAGCGGTAGCAAATCTGTCTGGACAGGCCGATATACGGTATCAAGGTGGATGCCACCCCGATCACCACCGTCAAAGCATATTTCTTCACCAAAACGGAGGTAAAGAGCAGCAGGGCGGCGAGATACACCGAGCCAAAACAGCGCAGGACGGTCAGAATCAGATACGCGGCCAGCAAAGAGATATTTTTTGTACTGCCTCCAAAACTGGCGATACTCTGAACAGGGTACTCCCCGTGGGGCAGGCCGTATTTTATTCCGAAGAAAGCAAAACGAATCAGGGCCAGCCCTCCGCAGAGAGCGAACACGGCGCAGAGGGTCATCACGACTTTGCTTCTGGCACTCTTGCGGCTCTGCGGTGCCGTCCGCAAAAGCGCGTCCATCTGGCAGCTATATTCCGAGCAAAAAACCGTAGCGGACAAAATCAAAATGACAAGGAACAGCGGGAAGTCCAGCGTTTGAGAGGAAAACAGCCCCGCCCAGCCGTTTGTTTTCAGAAAGTAACGATTGCCGGTGTTCTCGCAGATATATAAATATTGCTGATACACTGCTTCAAAGCCATGCTCATGGGCTAAAACCGTGTTGACCTCCGCGATCTGCCGCTCATACTGTTCCTCTGTGATCTGACCGCTGTAATAGCTTTCCTGAGATTGAGAGCGGGTATATCGGGCCTCCGTGATGGCCTGGGCCTCCTGCTCCAACCAAGCAGCTTTTTCCTCTGTGCAGGCTCCGTCCAGCCGTTCCAGATACCACTCGTATTCCTCACGGTATTCTTCCATCGCGCTGTTCTGCGGCCTGTCGGTTGCAGCCAGCCAAACCGTACTGACCAGGAGCGCGGCCAAGATATAGAGCAAGCCCCGTTGCATGACCATCAGTTTTTTCCATTCATAAGAGAAAACACTCATTTTGCCCTCCCAACACAGCGGTGGCAGTTTTCCGCTGACAGAAAATAGATTGCGGTAACAAGCACAAAGCCCGCTGTCAAAGAAATCCAAACTGCGGCCTGCCAAGTCAGGACGGGGAACCCGCCCAGGTTCACAAACTCCGTTTTGCCCAGGAGAACACGGGTTGTCAGCAGAGAATAGGGATTCAGCACCTTTGTCCAGAAAAAATTGGAGTAGGCGCAGGCGGCTCCGCTGACAACCAGCACTATACAGAGGGAAAAATTGATGACAAACGGGAGCAAGGCATTTTTCCAGAACATCGAAACCAACAGCCAGAGCATCCCAATCGCCCATGTGCCAGCGCATCTAAGTGCCGCAGACAGGAGGGCGTACTGAAAAATGCTGAGATTGACGGATACCTCCGCAAAGTTCGGAATCGCGAACACCGGCAGGGTCAGCCCTTCCAAGGTCTGAAAGGAGGCCGCAAAGCCAATCAGGTCAAGGAGAGAAAACCACAGCGAGGTCAAAAGCAGAAACAGGGTGGCCGCGAGGATTTTCGCCAGGGCTGTTTTTCTGCCGCCGTTAGGACTTACCAGTAACAGCATATCCATCTGCGTTTCCCGCTCGCTCACAAAGGTTCCGATGATCCCATAGAGACAAAGCAGGAGGGTCAGGATGATGGAAAAATCATAGTTCAGATAGTAATTGCACATTTCCCGATAGGCAAAGGCGGGAATGGCGCGGCCAGCGTAAAGGTTATAAATCGCGCCGCTCTCCCTCTGCTGGTAGACCGCTTCCTGTTCCCCATAGAGCGCGGCGCTTTGCCGCGCTCTATTTGCCACTTGCTCCGACCGGCCGCTGTACTCATAGAAATACTGCATAGGTGTTACGAAATATTTGTCCAGCAGGTTCCTGTCGCTATACAGGTTCCCGGTCATCGTGTTGGGGTCATCGGTGGCTGTGCTTGCGGTCATATCCGATGTGGCCTCCACAAGAGGCTGATAAACCGCAAGCAGGCGTTCGATCTTCTCCGGGGTGATTTCACCCTGGTATTCCTCATAGAGCTGCCAATGAAGCGTGTGCCAGCTCCGCTCTTCGTTCCCGTCTGTCAGATAGGAGTAGGATTTGTATTCGCCATAGATTTTGAACAGGTTGGCGAGGCTGAACACCACAAAGAGCGCCAGGATGGAGCGTTTACAGAACTGCTTGATAAACTCATACCGTATCAGACGTATCATGGCGCTCCCCCCTGCAATAGTATAAGAACACATCCTCCAGGTTGGGCTTGACAGGCTGTGCGGTTTTGATCGGGCATCCATCCTCAACAATGCGGAGGGTAAACTGTCCGTCCTCCTGCTTCATGTTGCTGACGCAGTACATATCGGTCAGCAGCGCGGCGCTCTCGGCCCCGGCAGTTACACTCCACACCTTACCTTCAATCCCCTGTTCCAGCGCGGCGGGCGTTCCCTGCATGAGCAGCGTCCCTTGTTTCAGCAGCAGGATTTCCCGCGCGATGCACTCAACATCTGAAACGATGTGGGTTGCCAGCAGGATTGTCCGGCCTTGGGCAAACCGGGAGATCAGGTTGCGAAACCGTATCCGTTCGCTGGGGTCAAGACCGGCGGTAGGCTCGTCCAGAATCAGGATTTTGGGGTCGGACAGCATGGCCTGCACAATGCCGACGCGCTGGCGCATACCACCGGAGAGCGCACCGATTTTCTTGTCCTGCGCGTCTGTTAGATTCACCGTGGCCAGCAGTTCCGAAACCCGGATCTCCGCTTCATGGGTGGGAATGTCTTTCAGCGCACACATATAGAGCAGAAAATCCTTGACAGTAAAATCCCGATAGAAGATAGGATACTGCGGCATATAGCCGATTTGGGACAGGAACGCTTTACCCAGCGTCCTCACATCCTGTCCGTCCACCCGAATCGTGCCGCTGTCCCCGCGCAGGATACCCACAAAGGTATTGATAAGCGTTGTTTTCCCGGCCCCGTTTTCACCCAGCAGGCCGTACACGCCCTCGCTTAAGGTGGCGGTAAAGTTTTTCAGCGCATACTTGCTTTTGTATTGCTTGGATACGCTTTCAAATGTGATTTCCATGTTATTCTCCAAATTCGAGTAATGAATATAGGTTGCTTACAATGCCCTACATAAACCGAAATCCGTTCTCTACCAGGGCAAAGGTATATATCATAAATTGCTCACGGCTGTAACAGCAAAAATGGTTTTGCTCAGTATCAGCAAGAGGATGAAAGGATGCGATCTTTCGTTCTGTATCAAGCCAGATGCGGGAAATAGGCTGGCATTTTGTTTCCATTCCACGCACGTTTCCGCCTGCGATCTCCATGTTACGCTCCAAACTCAAATGTGGATACCAGCGTATCAATTTCACTGATACTGCCCCCAAGAACAACTACGGCGGTTTTGGCCCCGTCTAAAAGGTAAATCCTGGGGATACGGTTGAAATATGTGGGGTCGGAGTTCTCAATCACCTCGGTGGCGACCAGTTCGCCGGAGGCCACATCATAGACACGAACCGTCAGGCTGCCGTCTAAAATGGCGGTCGCAACATAACTGCCCTGCTCTGAGCCGTATACGCCGTCCTTGCCCTCATTGCCGGTAGAGAAGGAAAGCGTATCGGTGCTGCCAGTTGCCCGGTCGATCCAAAGAAGCGTTCCGTTGGCCTGGGTAAAGGTCTGCGGGAAAAACAACCGGCTGACGCTGCCCTGTATTTCTTCCATTTCATAGCCGGACGGTTTTGTGAGCTTCAGACCGCCGCCATCCACGGCGATACTCCCGTAAATGGAAAAATCTTCCTCGCCGTCTGCCGCGGGAATCGAGCTGCCGCTGCCAAAGAACACGATCTGGCTGTTATCCTGGGCAAAGGCAGCACCATTCAGCATGGAAATACGGATGCTGGCTGTTCCGGCGTCTTGGGCCATGTCCAGGAGGGTAGTCAGGCTCCCGCTTTCCAGGTCATACAGATACAGCCCACCCAAGGCGGCGAAGGCCAGCTTTTTCCCGTCTGTGGAGGCCGCTACGCCCCCGGTTTCGCTGACAACAAGATCCCCCTGTAAAAGCTCATCCACCGCGATCTCCTTGTTCAGAGAGAGGGAGCTGTCATAGATGTACGCCATCATGCCGCTGTCGCCCATGCCGGACAGGACGTAGCCCCCGTCAGTGGCCTGGGCTTCAAAGTCGCGCAGGGGCGCTTCCGCGGTAGCCAGCACCGTGGCAGCGCCGGTATCGTAGAGGTACAGCTTGTCCGCCAGTACGAGAAGCGTTCCATTCCCGGCATAGGCGCAGCTCTGGAGCTTGCCGCCAAACAGGGCGGGGTCGAAGGTGCAGGAAGAAGGGGACTGTTCCTGCTGACTGCCTGCGTTTGGAACAGAAACCACGGGTGTATTGGAGGAGTTGCTTCCCGAAACCGTAGGGGTGGGTGAATCCGCCTTACCGCAGGCGGACAATGCCAGGGTAAAAAGCAGCGACAATGTGATGCAGAGCGTCTTTTTCATGTTCAGTTCTCCTTATACAATAAAATAGAATTGGTCTTAAAGAACGGGGCAGAGGCTCCGCCCTGGGGGACGGCAACGCAGTAAAGGGTGTTGAAATCTCCCAGCATATCCGGGGCGATCACGGCCTCAAGCTCCATGACGCCCCCCTTGCTCAATGTAACAGAGCAGGAGGTGCTCTCGTCAAATTTCACCGGCTGATGATCCAGGAAGAAAGCGATGCTGTAGCTTGTTCCGGCTGTGCCGCACATGGTAAATCGCAGGGTGACGGGAGCGGAAACACGCAGGTTGTCATAGACGATGCCGCCGTCACAGGAAAATGTATAATAGATCCCGCTGTCCAGCGTGTCCATGCTCACACCGCCCCAGCCGTATTTGGGAAGCTCGTTTTCCACATACCGCGCTGTGGCCTTTTCCTCCCGCGCTTCGCTTTGTGAAAAGATTTCCCGGACGGGCGGAAGGTCTGAATGGGCGGCGGGGGCGTCCACGTTGAACTTCAATTCAACATAGGAATCCAGCGTCTTATGATACCAGCCATAGCTGGAGGTGGATTCCATATCCGGCTGGAAGTCCGGATTCGTGATGCTCACCACGGTCAGGGCCAGCGTATCGCCGGTGCTGCCGGTCACAGGCTCAAAGAGGAAAGAAAAGCTCTGATCCTCCTTTGCAGGGAAGCTGTGACAATACTCATACTCCGCTGCGGTATCGTTTACCTTGTAGGGCTGGGGCTGGCCGTCCAGAAACAGGAGAAATCCAACGGTATCCATTTTGCCGGTGAGAGAAAACTGGTACTCCAGCCGAAACTCGCCGCCGTCATAGGGGAATGGCAGACGCTCCCCACTCTCGGAAAAATCAGCCGAAGCAGCCCCGTGGGTGAGCATTGCCAGAAATCCGGCATCCTCCTCCGCCGCCTCAAACGGGTTTGCGGCAACAGCCTGTGACGGCGGGGGTGTACTGTCCGGAATGGCATAGTTCCCGCAGGCGGCGAGGGATAAAAGCGCGCCGCACAGCAGGGGAACGGCAATCAATCGTTTTCGCATACATGGCCTCCTTTGCTTTGATGGACTAAGCATAGCGGCCAAAGGTCAAAATTCGGTCAAGGAAAGTAAAATGCCGCCCAAGTTTTTTGGGCGGCATTTTGGAGGGACGATTTATTGCTTGATGGTGATGGTGGCTTTCACGCAGGCTCCATGCGGCAATCTGTTTGACAGCTCTATGGTTCCCCCATGCTTTTGGCACAGCACCCGGCTCACCGCAAGCCCCAGGCCCAGGTGCTTGCCGGAGGTATCTTCGGAGTAGAACAGGGCGGTTTTCTTTTGCAGAAGCTTATCTGAGAAACCCGGCCCATCGTCTGTCACGGTGGCCGACAGCGTTCCGTGTTCCAGGTAAAAGGCGAGTTCAATTTGATGTTCCGCAAAACGCAGGGCATTGGAAATCAGGTTTTCCAGAACGCGGTATAACAGTTCCCCGTCAAGGACGACCCTACCCGCTGGCACATGGAAATCACAAGCAAAGCGCACTTCGGTATTCTGAAACAGGATGGATAATGAGTCCGCCATGTGCTGTAAAAAGTCAGGAAGTTCCACTTCTCCGCGGTGGACTTCTGTTTCCTCAATCGCGCCCAGGTCGCGCATGGTATCTGTGTAGCGGCCCATACGCTCCGCAGTAATGCCGAGATTGGTGAGCGCCTTTTCTAATTTTTCGTCCGTCAAGGTTCCGCCCTGGCGGTTCTCCTGCAAATATTCCACATAGCCTGTCATAATGGCGATGGGATTACGCAGATCGTGGGCCACGGACGCCTGCAATGCGCGGCGTTCCTCCAGCATACTCCAGAGCTGACGGTTATTCTCATATAGGGTCTGCCGCATTTTTTCAAACGCAGTACAGAGCTGACCCAACTCATCCCGCCCGTCAAAGTTAATCTGAAAATTCAAATCCTGGTCTTGAATATGCGTGGTGGCATCCATCAGGACAGTGATTGGCGGCTCCAGTATCTTGTGATAAAACCACCACGCGCACAGAGTAATTCCAATTACAGCAAACACAAGCGGCAGCAGTACCATACAAATCTGTGAAGCGCGGTAGGCCGTTTTTGCTTTGGAGGAAAGCATAGAGTAGCTGGATTCAATGCGTTCTATCCTGTAACTTGTCTGCTCCTGAGCCTCATTGTGTTCTTGACCGTCTGCTACCAGTTGTCCGAATGGCTCTGGCGGGCCATTAAGGACATACCTCAGCTTTGCCTCTGTGACCGTACCATCCAGGGCGGTTGTCTGCTGCGTCAGCCAGACCTCGTTGGAATCGGGAAGAATATGCTTTTGGAGACGGTAACAGCCGAACATTGCAAGCCCGCTGCACAGGAACACGATCAACATAGTAATCGCCACAGCCTCCATAAAAGAGCGTTTCAGGGATTGTCTTTTTATTTTTTCCATCGGTAGCCCATCCCCCAAACTGTTTCGATGTACTCATTTCCGCTGGCCTGCATGAGCTTTGCGCGGATTTTGCGGATATGCTCTTTAATCACGCTGCTGTCGCCCTCCGCGTCATAGCCCCATACCGCCTCATAGATACGCTCCTTGTCAAAGACCTGATTGGGGTTAGAGGACAGAAATTCGATGATGTCAAATTCCCTCTTGGAAAAGGAAAGCTCCTGCTCGTTCCAAAATACTTTTCTGTCGGAGAGGTTGATAATCAGCCCCTGGGAGGTCACGACCTCCGGCGGGCGGTTATTCCGCTCGTCCCGGCGCAGATGGGCCTCAATGCGGGCAATCAATTCCTGCAAGCCGAAAGGCTTGGTAATATAGTCGTCCCCTCCGGCCCGCAGGCCGTTGACCTTATCCTGTTCTGTGATCCGCGCCGTCAGAAACAGGATAGGGCAGACGATATGATTCCGAATGACCTTGCACAGCTCCAGTCCATCCATCCCCGGCATATTGATGTCCAGCAGAATGAGATTTGGCTTTGTATTCAGCTTTGCCAGGGCTTCATCGCTACTGTTGGCTACGGAAACGGCATATCCGTGATCCTGCAAATGGGTGGAAAGCAGTTCGGTCAGGATCGGCTCATCATCCACGATCAAAATTCTGTATGCCATGTGAACACCTCCAGCCTTTTTCATCATATAGGGAGAAAGTCAAAATTCCGTCAAGATCGAAACTCGATGGAATATTATAAATTATACACTGTGGAGCGGTAAGTATCAATTGTGCAAATGAGGCTCATCCTCCTGACCGTGGCGATACCGGCACTCTTGTACAGGCAAATTGCTAAAGGCAGCGTTGGAAACTGGCTGAAAAAATTGGAGAAATTTCAAGGGTAGCTCCCAAATTGCACATCCTCACGGGCTGCTGGGTGAGAGGTTAAGCCCTTTCACCCAGCTTTTTTGTAGGAGGGCAGGCAAATGACGTTCATGGATAAGGTCTATACACTTCGGACGGAAGTGTGGAGCGATGGAAAAAACGTCGTATTTTATCAGCTTTTACAGACGGGCAGGGGGAATTTTGTGATTTGGAAATATCGGAAACGTTTTATATAAAATTTCGACAGATGGAGCGTTGCAGACCGCAATCAATCATGCACTCAGTCATTCGGGCCAGGGAGAAAATAAAGGCGGTAAAAGAAAAATATCGGGCCGGACAGTAACAGACTGCCCCGTATCTTTGAATATAGGGCAGTCTGCTAAATGTTCTCTACAGGTTTCTTAATTTCAGGCGTAAATCAACTTATTATAGATAACTTCCTCCGCCCGGTTTCGGGCGCTGTTCATTTGCCTGACCCATTCCATTTGATTATCCGCTTTAAACTGCTCGGTGATACTGTCCTGTGCCGCCATCTGTTTTACAAGCTGAGAAAACATAGCTTCTGCTTGTTCGTCAACTTCGGACAGGTGGTCGTTCAATTTGCCAGATAGTAGCAAAGCCGTATAAAGGGCCTGACGGTGTTCTTTCAGATACCGCCTCCTCCGTTGTCCCCATATACCGATGGCGGGAAGTTCGGGTACAGACAGGTCGGGGAGAAAGTAATCGCCCTCTTGATGATAGGTTCCACCCATGCGCTCAAATAGTGACTTTTCCATGATATAGTCCTCCAATATGTAGAAATTCCTCGCAATTCAATCACAACCGGCTGGCTTGACAAAAGTTTTGGGAGGAACTTCTTTACGAAGTTCCTCCCAAAGCGCCCGCCGGTCTGCTTTATATGCTTTGCTTTTTCCTTATTCCGGGAAATACTCCTGGGAATAGATTTCAGTGCCGTCAACAGCGTTATAGGTAACAACCACAGAGGGGTTAGCCACATCAATGGCATCAGGCAGAGTGCCGGCAATGCCCTTGAAAGTGGTGGCAAAGGTGTCGCTGTTCATCTGCTCTTCCATAGCGGCCTTGGTGGCTTCAATGTCCACTTCCTCGCTAAAGGTGAAGGTGTAAATCAGCTTGTCGCCTTCGCCGGTAAGTGTAATATCCATGCCGTCGCCCAGAGAAGACATCATGGTTTCAAGCTGATCCTTAACAGCGGGGTCAGCCAGGAACTCCTCTACGCTGGCATACTTCTCAGTGCGCACACCAGTGGCGGCCTCGCTAGAAGCCTCGCTGGAAGCCTCGGAAGAGGCTTCGCTGCTCTCAGCAGCCTTGCTGCTGGCAACCTCAGAAGAAGCAGCGCTGGACTCTGATTTAGAGGAAGATGAGGACTTGCTGTCGCCGCTGCAAGCAGCCAGGGACAGCACCATGGCGAAGGCCACAACACAGGCCATCAGACGGAAAAGATTCTTTTTCATTGCAATATCACCTTTCTGCATTTTGTACTGGTATTTGCAAAGGGCGCAGGCCCCTGTAAAACCACATACAAGTATAGAAGATAAAATTGCACTTGTCAAGAAGGGAAGATACGCTTTGTATCCTTCGCCAAAGAAACAAAGAAATAAAGGAAAATATTGTAATTGTTTGCATGATTTTTTGCTGATTCTTACAAGGTTGTAACCCGCCACAGGCTTTTTTGTCTGTCAAAAGCCAGGCTCCAAAACCTTTGAACCACTAAAAGCATAACCCCCCAACTCGTGCGCGTCCAAAGCCACAAAACACTTGACACATTTCCCTGGAAGGGGGTAAGATGGTATATGCTGTTGAACTGTGCAAGTAGAAGGGGGATTTTTGTGGAAACAAACCGCCAGTGCTTCCGCCGCGGCATACGGGATGGAATGCCTATTGCCCTGGGGTATTTTGCCGTAGCCTTCACCCTGGGCATCGCCGCAAAAAACGCCGGGTTTTCCGCCCTGCAGGCCATGGTGGAAAGCCTAACCAATAACGCTTCCGCCGGGGAATACGCTGTGTTTTCCCTGGCAGCCGCTGGGGCGGGCTACTGGGAGGTAGCTGTGATGACCCTGGTGGCAAACGCCCGGTATCTGCTGATGAGCTGTTCTCTAAGCCAGAAGCTCCCGCCGGAAACCTCGCTGGCCCACCGGATGCTGGTAGCCTTTGACGTGACAGATGAAATTTTTGGCATCTCCATTGCCTATCCCGGCAGGCTGAATCCCTGGTATACATACGGCGCCATGGCTGTCTCCATTCCCGGCTGGGGGCTGGGCACCTTTTTAGGCGTGGCAGTGGGGAATGTGCTGCCCCTGCGGCTGATGAGCGCTTTAAGCGTAGGGCTTTACGGCATGTTCCTGGCAATCATTGTGCCTCCCTGGAAAAAAGACAAGGTGGTGCTGGGGCTGGTGCTTCTCAGTTTTGCCGCCAGCTTTGCCCTGGCAAACTGGCCCCTGCTGGCAGGCATTTCCCCGGGAATAAAAACCATCCTGCTGACTGTGGTGCTCTCCCTGGGCGCGGCAGTGCTGTTCCCTGTGCAGGATGAGGAGAGAGGGGAGGGGCAGGCATGAAAAACATCTGGCTGTACATTCTGGTTTCCGCCGGCGTCTCTTATATCATCCGGGCCACGCCCCTGGTGCTCATCCGGCGGGAGATAAAGAACCGCACCCTGCGCTCCTTCCTCTATTACGTCCCTTATACCACCCTGGCGGTTATGACCTTCCCCGCCATCATGGAGGCCACCCAAAGCCCTATAGCCGGGCTGCTGGCCCTGCTGGCCGGGGTATTCCTGGCCTGGCGGGGCGCAAGCCTGTTCAAGGTGGCAATGGCCTGCTGCCTGGTGGTGCTGGCAGCCGAGCTGTTTCTGGTGCCAGGGGGAGGAATCGGGTAAAATACAGCGCCCCCGCCGGACAGGCGGGGGCGCTTCGCATGCCCCGTGTTTTCATGCGAAGCTTTGAACCAAGCAGGCCTTCCTCTTTCATCCGCAGGGCTGCGTGATGAAGGATATAGGCGTTTCCGCAGGCTTTGTCCAGCAGATACGGAATATTTTCTTCTGTATAGGCGATAGCGGCCAGCTTCTTCAGAGTTTTATTGGCGCGCTGCCAGAGTTATTTACGTGGATTAGACTGCCCTTTTCCCGTGATGTAAAATGTCATTACATGGAAGGAGCGGATCAGTTTGAAAACATACGGTTATGTGCGGGTTTCCAGCACGGAGCAAAATGAGGACAGGCAGCGGATTGCCCTGGTGGAGGGAAAATGTGTAGCAGAGAAAAACATTTATATGGACAAGCAGTCTGGCAAGGATTTCGAGCGCCCCCAGTACAAAAAGTTGGTCAAAAGGCTGCGATCAGGCAACTTGCTGTACATAAAAAGCATTGACCGCCTGGGCCGCAACTATAAAGAAGTCCAGGAGCAGTGGCGTGTTTTGACAAAGGAAAAGGGCGTGGATATCTGCGTGATAGACATGCCGCTTTTGGACACCCGCACCGCTAAAGATCTGATGGGCACGTTTATTGCCGACCTGGTGCTGCAAATCCTCTCCTTCGTGGCGGAGAGCGAGAGGGAAAATATACGGCAGCGGCAGGCAGAGGGCATTGCGGCGGCAAAGCGGCGGGGGGTGCATTTTGGCCCGGAGCCGCAGGCCATGCCGGACAGCTTTCCAGAATTATGCCAGGCGTGGAGGGAGAAAAAAATCAGCCTGCGGGAGGCTGCGGAGTGCTGCGGCATACCAAAGTCTACGTTTTACGACGCGGCAGCCCGGCTTAACGAGGTGAAAGAGTAAATGGATTGTATAAAGTGTATAAAAAGCAGTGTCCGGAGTTGTGTAGAAC
>NZ_QWLE01000065.1:0-12543 GCF_009917365.1 Neglectibacter sp. X4
TGTCAGGCTTAGGCGGATAAAACGGCGTATCTGGTCTTTGCTTTCTCCTACAAGCTCGCCTAATTCTTCATCAGAACACCCTTTAAATAGTGTCTACATGAGTTAAGCACGAATAGCAGCCCAGATAGCGATACAACGGACGTGTACCGCAGCGATAAAGGCATCAGAGGTCTTAGCATAACGAGTAGCAATACCTCTCCAACGTTGAGCAGCTGGGCGTTGACCGGCTGTTCGTGGACGAGGCTCATGCGTTCAAAAATCTGTTCCTTTACACGAAAATGCGGAATGTGGCGGGGCTTTCCACCTCCGAGGCGCAGAAGTCCTCAGATATGTTCATGAAGTGCCAGTATATGGACGAGCTGACCGGCGGGAAGGGTACGGTCTTTGCCACGGGAACGCCCGTGTCGAACAGTATGACAGAGCTTTATACCATGATGCGCTATCTGCAGCATGGTACGCTCCGGCAGAAGGGGCTGACCCATTTCGACCAGTGGGCCTCCACCTTTGGCGAGACCACCACGGCCATAGAGCTGGCCCCGGAGGGGACCGGCTACCGCGCCCGGACGAGGTTTGCCAAGTTCTTCAATCTGCCGGAACTCATGAGTATGTTCAAAGAGGTGGCCGACATCAAGACCGCCGACCAGCTCCACCTCCCTGTGCCGGAGGCGAAGTTTGAGACCGTGGTGGTACAGCCCTCGGAGATACAGAAGGAGATGGTGGCGGACCTGTCCGAACGGGCCGCCGCTGTCCACAGCGGGAATATAGACCCCTCGGTTGACAATATGCTCAAGATCACCTCGGACGGACGCAAGATCGGCCTCGACCAGCGGCTGATGAACCCGCTCCTGCCCGATGACCCAAATAGCAAGCTGAACGCCTGCGTCCAGAACGTCCTCCGTATCTGGGAGGAGGGGCAGGCGGACAAAGACCTCTGATGCCTTTATCGCTGCGGTACACGTCCGTTGTATCGCTATTTGGGCTGCTATTCGTGCTTAACTCATGTAGACACTATTTAAAACCGCCTTTTTCCTTTTTTGAAAAATGGGAAGTCGGAGGGTGTAGTAAAGTCGCCCTTTTTTAAGGATATGGCGGTATCAAGGAGGTATCGTCATGTCCGTTTTTATTTGTTCTAACCCGCCTAACTCTTTACTGTCAAAAAAAGTGTTCACCCACCGTCGGGCTGTTTCGCCTATTGGTATGAACAGACAAATCATCTAAATACTTCTGATACTTCCTTTGCGCTCGTCCGCGTTTTGCGGACGGGCGCATTTTGCGTTTGCAGGAGATTTTTTCAAAAAAAGTTTTGCCGTTTTTCGGCGTTTGAAAAAATCGTCTGTATTATCCCGCGAAAAGAGGGAGGTACTACCTACCTTTCGGCACGAAAGGAGGTGAGAACATGGAACCTAATCGCGTGGAGTTTCAGAAGCAATGTATCATCTCGCTTGCGGACTGGTCGATTTCCTCAAGGTAGCTCGCCAGCTTATCAGACAGTACAAGCTGAGAATAAAACACCTGCCTGTGCTCTTTCAGATACCTCCATCTCATTCTGCCATACCTGCCGATGTTCGGGCTGGCCGGGGAGGTAAGGCAGGGGTAATAATAGTCCCCGATAAGCTCGTAGCTGATACCTGTTCTTTCGTCTTTGATGAAGCGTTCCATTGTGCGTTCTCCTTTGCTTTTTTATCGTGATAGGCTTTCAAGGTAGTTTGACATTTTGTAGGACTCCCTTCGTGTTGTAAAATAGAAAAAGGCATGCAATCAAATAGTTAACGCAGCGCAAAAGAAGTGGTGCCTCTTTTGCGCTGGCGGCTATGCCGCCTGCTTGAAAATCGTACGATTTTCAAGCGCGTTTACTATTACAGACTGCTGCCTTTTTTGCCGTACCCGGCCCGGAAACATTTTGCACAGAAACAAAAAAAGTGCCACTTACGCCGCAAGGCGCAACATGACACTTTGTAACTCGGAGACTGTGTTCGTTTTCCGAACCGGATACTGTACTGTTATTTTAGCAGGTTTTGCGCGGGTTGTCAATCTGAATACTTGGATAAATTGTTCCAATCAACGTCTTCTTCGTCCACGAACCCGCTGGCCTCGGCCTCTTCCATTTCCCTTGCTTCCTGCGGCGTGGCTTTTGTGAATTCCGGATCCCAGGCACGCACTAATTTTTTAATAAACTCATAGGCAAAATCCTGATCGGCCTCTGGGAGCATATCCATCAGCCTGGCTGCCTCAACAACTTTTTCAGACATACAATTGCCCCCTCTTACTTGTAGATATCGCCACGGTTTCCAATTTCCATAACAAGGAGAATTTCTACTCTTCCATCACGTTCCAGCCGGTACACCACCCGCCAGCCGCCTACTCTCAGCCGCATCCGGTCATCGCTGTATCCCTGCATTAGTTTGATATCGCCCCTCGGCGGTTTTTCTGTCAGCCCAGCTATAGCAGCACGGATTCGCTCCACAGACTTCGCGTCTAACTTGCTCAGAAATTTCAGTGCGTTCCTGGAGTACCGTACTTTCATGCCACACATCCTTTTAGGGAAACCCTATCCACTTTATACTATTCTACCAGACTGTACCCGGATATGCAAATAGATTTTCTTCAGGCATTTGCTTCCGGCTTTTCTGCCTCCTCCCGGGCTTCTGCTTGTTTTACCAGAAGCTCCACCACCTCCAATATCTGCCGCTGGTCACAGAGGGGGAGTCTTGCGACCATAGTGGAAAGCTCCGAGCTTCTCCAAATCCGTGATATCCAGGAACGAGTCCCCGTAGGGGAGCCGGAAAGGACAAGGCCCGTTTCGGCCTCCATTCTCTGCAGCTCATCCATCAGCTTGTCATATTCCCGGTCGGTCATGATGGGGTCATCGTCCCGGTAATAGGCAGTGTCTGCCGTCCGGATTTTTGCAATCAACGCCTTCATGCGGCCTGCTTTTTCGTCTACGAACATTTTTGCTGTCTCCTTTTCGTTGATTTTTATGCAAATGGGGACAGCCTGCGCGGCCCCCGGAAAGAAAGTTAGAGGGAGCCGGATGGCCCCGATCTATATAAAAAAGAGATACAAAGAAACCTCTGTATCTCTTTTTGCCCTAGGGGGCCAGTGTTAAGTTGTAAAAAACAAAAAGTGCCTAAGAGCGCATACTTCACAAGGTGAAGTATTATACTCATCAGGCACTGTGTAACTCGGATACTGTGTTTGCTCGGCGGCAAACCTGATACTGTAGTAAATAGTATAGCAGGTTTTGGGGTTAAATGCAAGAGAGAATTCTCAGCTTTCCCAAATCAAGCTCTGCGTGGTTCACACTCCCGGATAAAAGCGTCTATGTCCTCAATGATATAATTTGTTCCGGTCGTGTGCAGCGCCCCATAGCAGGAATAGATGTATTCCCACAGGCCATACTGGGTGAACAAATCAGCCAGATGCTTTCCCGTCAGGTGCTTTGCAGCCTTGTACTGCTCCGCGCAGTAAATAGTAAATTTACCCTGTTCGCTCATAAATCATGCCTCCTCCGGCCACTCGAATCGCCCTGTACGCTTTTCTTCATCAAACATGTTGAACAGCGTGAGCGGACTGAAATGCCACAGCTTTGTACTTTCGTCTTCCAGGATAGAATAGACCTTTGATGTGTAAAGCTCGTTCATGGCGGTCGTCTCGCTGTGCTCCGGATAGTTTTCCACGATCAAATGGACGATTTCCGGAACCAAAATCCCCATGACAGCGCTAAACTTTTTATCGCTCATAACATCTCCTCCTGGGGTACTGTGCCGAGAAAGTGCAATTCAAAAAATTATCCAGCCATACTGGTTTCTACCGCAACGGAATGATTATATAGATACGCCGGGGCTATGTCGATTTCTCCATCTTTCCAGACTGTCATACCGTAATCTATATACACGCCGTTAAACACCTCCGGATCTTCCAGCGGGGTAAATGCCGGTTCTTTCAGCAAAGGAGAAAAGTCAAAAATACGGGCTTCTCCTGTGCTGAACCTGAGCCAGAGCTTATATTCTCCCAGCGGCCTGACTCCACTTATTTTGATTTCCGGAATTTTTTCGCCTGCGTAAACAATACCATCAACCGTATACATATCGTTTCCCTCACTTCAATGGTTCAATTCTTCCAAAAGGAATGTTCTTTACTGCCTTGTTCCATGCGCTATATAACTCATCTTCGTGGATTGCTGCCCATGCCTGGACTAACTTGAACTGCTTAACAGGGAGTTTCCCCGCGAGAAGCTCACCATCCACTCCCACAGCAGCCTCATATTCATTGTAGTAAACATGGAAATGCGGCTTATGATGCTGTGAGTCATCACTATAAATCATCTTAACAACGATGTTATAAAACCTACTAAGTTCCGGCATATCTGCCCTCCTTTTGGGAATATGCTTTGCCTGATTATATTATATCCTATTCCGGCCTGCCATGCAACTGGAAAGCCTATTTTATCCAGCAGCCCTCTGCGTCCCTGTGGACTTCCACCGCACCGCAGCCCGGGCAAATCCTTCCGTAAAGGCCCGCACTTCTTTCGGCGCGGAGCAGTCCCCGAAGCCATATAGCTGCCGGACACGCCCGGTAACCATCTCGATCTCAGCGGTGAAATAGGGTTTTTCTGGCGCTTCCGTTTTGCGGATGAAAAAGACCATGTTCCGGCCGAAGATATGGTTTTCATAGTACATTTTGGCGCCTACACAATGGTTGAGCTTCTGGCCTTCCGTGATGAAATCGCTGCGGCTCTCCGGGTAGGCCACGCAGAAGCCCTCTTTAGCGTAGGGTTTCGCCCACCCGTACAGGCCACTGTCTACAGCCCGTTGAAAACGCCGGTTCTCCAGTTCATCTTTTTGCCCGGCAATACGAGCTGACAGCAGGTCGTGGCGCTCCTTCAGGTCGCGGGGCTCCAGGATGGCCCGTTTTTCCATATCGCTTTGTAGTGCATCAGCCATGTTCAGATAGTCCCTGTAAAGGGTCAAGAAGTAGGGCAGTTTGCGGCGTCTAAGCTGCCAGGGGGCTTGCTGCCACTGGGCCTGCACATAGGCTAAAGTGCGGCCCAGCGTATTATATTGGGCGGTTGCTTCCAGCAGCCTCAAGCTCTCCCCGTCCAGCCGGAGGGCGCAAAGCTGTCGCAGTTCTTCCGGTCTTGGGTTATTCTGCCGGGCAACTACCCGTATCTCCTGAAAGCTGGCCTGGCTCTCCCGCATGGCGGGCAGGTATTCTTTTCCCAGCCCAGTCAATTCCAGCAGGCTTTTGGCCCTACAGTCCGGCAAAACGCTGGACGCCAGTATCGGGAGCCCTGCTTTTACCAGGTACTCGGCCTGGGGGATGTTCTTCAGATTGTCCAGCAGCCGCCGGAAAGGGACTGGCCGCCGTAAGCCCGCAAGAGCCACCTGCAAGTCCACATGGTAATATTTCTCCCCAAACACCTCGCGCAAATTGGGCGTGTATACGAATGTCGGGTTCAGTTTTTTTGTGCCGTTCGGCAGCCTCCGCCAGTCGTAGCCCTGATAGGGGGCTTGGCACCAGGCGTAGGCGTATTCTTTTTGCCTGCCATTTTCCGTCAGGAACAAGGTGTAGAAGGCATCCGAAAAGGTGTAATCAGGCTTTTTCCTATCCGGATAAATGGTGCGCTCCACGTCTGTATAGCGCAGCAGAAGCTGGCCTTCTACTTTGTGGGCCACACATATTTTCTCTGGAGCTTTTGCCATCTCTTCTTCGGAGGGGGCGTCCCCGTTTATCTCAATGTTCATCAGGAATTTTATGTCTGCGTTAGGGAAATAGGCCCGCACGATACCACGGTATACGTCGATGTCGGAAATGTACTCCTTTGCGTCTTTCACGACCTCCGCGCAGCAGTCGGACAGGGTACGCTTTGTTTTGTAGACCACCTCCGCAAAAGCGGGGGATTCCTCGCAGAAATGCGTGACCTGCGCCGCCGCGTGGGACGAGATACATTTTTCTTTGCGCCCGCCGGTAAAGGATTGTAGTTCTGCGTCAATTTTCTCTGTAGCCAGGGTTTGATAGTTTTTCAGTTGGATGATCTTTTCCATTGTCAGGTCTCCCTCAAAAAAATTTTCTATGAAAACGGGAGACACATTGGCTCCCGGGATAATGTTATGGGAGCCATAAGGCTCAAATCTATATGAAAAAAGACGCAGAGGTTTTCTCCGCGTCTTTCTGTGCCCTGATGGGGGCCTACTATTCTTTTTTTAAAAAAGAAATACAGTGCCTGAACGCAGGACGCTCAGGCACTGTGTAACTCGGATACTGTGTTCGCTCGGGGGCGAACCGGATACTATAATAAACAGTATAGCAGATTTTTAATGGGAACGCAAGGGGGAATATGTTTTTTGCGGGTTAACCCCTGTCCACCTCATACTCTTTAAGGCAAAAAGGCTTTACTTCCTGATGAAAAGGAAGTATAATAGCAAAAAACAAAGGAGTGCTGCTATGAATCCGGTAATCCAAAACCTTTACGACCGCAAATCCATACGCGCCTACACAGATCGGCCTGTCTCTGCGGAGGACAAGGCCATTCTGTTTGAAGCTGCCATGCAGGCCCCCACCGGCGGCAACCAGCAGGGCTTTACCATTATCGACGTGACGGATCAAGCCATAAAGGATCAGCTGGCAGAGCTTTGTGACCACCAGCCCTTTATCGCCACGGCCCCCGTTGTTCTGGTGTTTATCGCCGACAGCCAGAAGTGGAACGATGCCTACAGGGAGGCTGGCATTACCCCCGACAAGCCCGGGCTGCTGGGCATAGTCAGCGGTGTATCCAATACCTGCATCGTCGCGCAGAATGTTGTGGTTGCCGCGGACGCTCTTGGCATGGGTTCGTGTTACATCGGCGATATCCTCGAAAACTGCGAAAAAATCAGGGAACTTTTCAAGCTTCCGCAGTACTGTTTACCGGCCGCCATGCTCTGCATCGGCTACCCCACAGAGCAGCAGAAGGCGCGCAAAAAGCCCGTCCGGTTCCCAAGGGAATACATGGTCTGCGAAAACCAATATAAGGCGTTGATCGGCGCGGACATCCGCGATATGTTCCAGGAGCGCACCGCTTCCAAGGGTTTTGACGAATACCTCAAATCTATGTTTGACAGAAAAACCAACGCCGACTTTGCAAAAGAGATGGCCCGTTCCGTCCAGGTGTATCTGGACTATTTTCAGAAATGAAAAACGGATAAAAGCATAAAACCAGCCGGCAGCCAGAAACTGCCGGCTGGTTTTATCGTGCGCCAGTGTGGATTTTTTCAAAACGTAAAGTTGCCGTTCAAAAAATATCTATTATTCTTCCATCCTCTGTGGCGCCTGCTTTGTGCACAAAACTTTCCATCCGGTTGATTTGCTTTTCCCACGTCTTTTCCGTCTGCGAACGGAGAAACGCGCATAGTGGTTCCAGTCCCTGCCGGATATCTCAGCTTCCCAAACATAACCGTCTGGAGGCCGCCGTTCTGTTCGCCATCCAGTATCAAGTGAGCACCGCCATTTCCTACTCGGAAATAGTAGCCCGTATCAATGCGGCCCCGCTGAAAAAAAGTCAATCCCACCGCCTTAATGACCAGATAGCCGCAAAGGAAAAGGAATTGACGAAAATCACCCGCTACAAGCAGTCACTGTATCAAGACTGGAAAGACGGGGAAATCACCCAGCAGGAATACCGGGAAATGAAAGCCGATTATGAATGGCAGGCCGCTGGGCTCTCGGATTTGCTGGCCCGGCTGACGGCTGAACGGAAAGAGCTCTCAAACGGCATTGACCAGCAGCATCCCGCGCTGGTAGCTTTTGCGAAATATCAGAACATCGAGAAGCTGACCCGCGAAATTCTGATTGAGCTGGTAGACCATATCAAGGTTTACGAAAACGGCAATATCAGTGTTCACTTTAAGTTTGCGGACGAGTTCCGCTGGATTGCCGAGTATATTGAAATCAACACCACTGACACCGCCGAGGCGGGCTGACCCCCGCCAAAGCATAAAATCCTTTTGGCAGTGTGTTTTCCTAATAAAACGCAATCTTATGAAAGCCAACAGTCTTGCGTTTTCGGACATTTTTGATTCCTCCTTTTCCGGCAGAGCCGGTGATATTTTCCGGTGCCGTGTGGCCCCGGGATTTATATAAAAAAGACGCAAAGGATTCCTCTGCGTCTTTTTTGTGCCGGGCATTGCCGCCTGTGACATATACCTTCCTTCTACCCATTTTATCACCAGATTTCCAAAGAAATTTACGAAAAGCACTTGACGAATGCAAATGTGCATAGTAAGATGTACTTGTGAATCTAAGTTCGCCTTGTGCATCTATTATAGCGAGAACCCATGTTCGTGTCAATAGACTTTTGAGAAAATAAGTTCGCTTTTCAAAAACAGTAGTCGAAGGAGAATGGTTATGACATTCAGCGAGCGCCTAAAAAAAATTAGAGAGCAAAAAGGGCTGACTCAGGAACAGCTTGCTCAACGCTGCGGCATCTCCCGTCGCATGATCCAGAAATATGAGAGCGGGGTTGCCCGTCCCCGATTTGACGCATCAGAAAAAATTGCTTCGGCTCTTGAAATGCCGGTCTCCGAGCTGCTTGGCGAGAGTGGCGCTCTCGTTGCCCAAGCCGCTGAGAGGTACGGCTCCAGAGGGGCTAAACAGGCTGAGGAGCTTATGAGCGAAGTAACCGGTCTTTTTGCCGGCGGTGAGATGGCAGAAGAGGATATGGATGTGATGATGAGAGCCATCACCGAAGCATACTGGATTGCCAAAGAGAAAAACAGGAAATACACGCCCAAGCGCTATACCGAGCAAGGCTGAGTCCCCTTTAACGGACTTCACCCTTGATATAATAATCCGTAAGGAAAGGGGTGAGGGTCATTGTACGCCTCTACATCTGAGATCGTCCACAGAGCAAATCAAATAGTTAAACTGTGTGGGACTCGTGATCCCCACAGGATAGCCGAAGAACTCGGCATAGAGATTATGTACTGCCCGTTCAAAGCTCAACGGGGCGCATATAAGGTCATCATGCGAAACCGGTTCATGTTCGTTAAAGAAGATCTGCACCCTGTGATGGAGAACATCGTACTGCTCCATGAGCTTGGACACGACAGCCTACATAGAGATGAAGCCACCAAAGCTGGCGGCTTCAAGGAGTTTAATATCTTTGATATTCGGGACAGCAGAATGGAATACGAGGCAAACATCTTTGCCACACAGATTGCTCTTCCCGATGATGATTTTCTGGAGCTTGCCGAGCAGGGCTACGATGTGCAGCAGATCGCAAGTGCTATGAAATCCCCCTCAAAGTGAAATCCAAAGTTCCGGCGCAACAATGAAGAGATATATAAGGAAAGATAGTCAGAAAAGTTTGGATTTCATTTCAATTCCGTTTATCTTCTGAGCCCAATAAAGTCCAGCAATGTCCCATCTGTTGTTTTCCACTTTTTAGGAATATTTCTGCCCTTCTCACTTTCCAGTGTAACAAGTGCATCGATTTTGTCTTCAGAAGTAATATCCAAATACTTCATTGTGGTTTCCAAACTTTCATGGCCCAGAAGAAAGCTGACTTGTGCAACATTGATCCCATCCTCAAGCCAGTGGGATGCTTTTGCGTGACGGAATTGATGCGCGTGAGTGTTTACAGGTACATCCAAACACTTTTCGTGAGCAGATTTAGCATATTTTTTGATTCTTTTGTCTATTGCAGTTTCCGTAAGCATGCCACGGTCTTCGCCTACTCGGGAGTAAAACAGGTAAGCGTCCGGATACGGTTCTCGACCGTGAAACTCCTGTAAATACCCCATCAGGTTGCTGGTGATACGTGGCAAAAGATAGGCTGTCCTCATTTTTCCGCCTTTTCCGTAAAGGTTCACATATGGCTTTTGCGCATTCAGATGTAAGTTTTCTACCCGCAAGGAGAGAATTTCGCCCAACCTCGCGGCAGTGCCATAGAGCAGCATCAACAGCGTAAGATCACGCCGGCCTGTTTTGGTTTTTAGATCCGGCTCATTCATGATAGCGGTAACTGCCTCCCGAGTAAGCCCATGTGCTTTCTTCTTTACACATTTCAGCCGCTTTATCATTTTGGCTTCCTGGTACAGATAGAGCAGCGCCACATCCCTTGTGCCAAGGTATTCTAAAAACACGCGCAGTGATCCGAGCCTCACATTGCAGG
The DNA here is from genome assembly GCF_009917365.1 of Neglectibacter sp. X4. NCBI lineage: Bacteria > Bacillati > Bacillota > Clostridia > Eubacteriales > Oscillospiraceae > Neglectibacter > Neglectibacter sp. X4. The sequence goes on from NZ_QWLE01000065.1 coordinate 10,151, forward strand.
TATCTGGGCAACAATTCCTGTCTTTGGAGAGCCAAAGGAGCCATCTCTCAATATACCCACGTTCAAAATGTTTTCTGGTAAAATCATTGGGTGCCACTCCTTCCTTTTCCAGGAAAGTAACATATAGGGTCAAAGTATCGACATACGCTTTTACTGTATGATGGCTGTATGTTAAAAAATTGGGTGCGTAGTCATAAATAAACTCCGACATATAGCGCGACAGCTTAACCGCATCATTTGTCTTCTTCATAATCCACCTCCGGCACCATCAAGTTAAAGTCAGTTTCAGTTTGCCGCTGTATCGTATCAGCAAGCCGGGGGACGATAGAGTAATAATACAGAGTTGACGCGATTTTACGGTGCCCCATGGATTTTGAAAGATAAAAGAGTTTATTCGAAAATTCAAACCCGTCTTCTTTCCAACGATTGATGTTTTCTATGGCATAGTTGTGGCGGAGATCATATGCGATGGCTTTACTGCCGCATCCATTGGCTTTATCCCATATTTTCCTAAAAGTGCATTGCAGCCACTGGTACGTATAGCCGCCGCCATTTGGTGATTCAAAAAACCAGGAACGGTTTGGCTGCAGCTGTTCGATTGCTCGATCATATCTTTTAAGCAGGGAAGTCATTGTTTCGTGCAGTGCAACATAATGCTGGTCATATCCTTTTGACTTCTGAATATCCAGGATGCCATGCTCCAAATCAACATCTTTCCGCTGCAGAAGCCGGGCTTCCGTTGTTCGTATGCCGCTGCTGTACAAAAGGCGGAACAGAACAGGGCAGACCATCTTCTTTATTAGCTGGTCTGGACGGTTTCCAGGGAGATTATCACAAACTGCGAAAAATCTTTGCAGCATCTCTGTTGTAAAAGCATAAGGGATATAATTCCGCGGTTCAGGTTTTAGAAGCTCTGGTATGCTGATATCTGTAAGCCCGCGCTTTTGCAGAAATAATATAAATGCACGCAGAGAACGTATTCTGGTGTTGCGTGTACGGTTAAGCTCCGTGTCCCTTTTTGTACACCAAGCATCTACCATTTCCTGGCGGAGCGGGGCCAGAGGAGGATAATTCATCACGCAGAATTTATCGAACAGGTGCAAATCATAGCCGTACCGCTCATAGCCCATGCCGGAGGCTTTGCGGTTATCCACGAACATTTGAATCAGGTCTGCGAATCCGGAGTGGTAGGTATTCATAGGGAGAACACCTCCTCGCCGACAGGGAACTCTTCCATACTCAAAGCACATTCTCTCAGATGTGTTATATCTGCCGCCAGGTAGTAATCCAAGGATTCCGGTGCTTCGTGCCCCAGAACTTCGCTGATTACTGGCTGGGAGATCCCCTGCTCCGCTAAATACGTTGCCAGATGGTATCGGAAAAGATGTGTTCCACGCCGCTTATCTTTTGTCTGCCGAACTCCCGCGGCCTTATATATAGTGGAGGCTATTACCCACATGGTGTCTCCCGAAATAGGATCATACGGCGGGTACCCGCACAGGAAAATTTGGGGGTTCTCGCTTTTGGGTCTCTCATTCTGGATGTAATCAAATATAGCGTTACCTACTGTGGCACTTAAAGGGATATTCACAGGTACTCCGGATTTGTGCTGAAGGATGTGTATCTCGTCCTTTTCCCAATCAATGTCCTCAAACCGCAATTTAGCAGCGTCACTGGCTCTCAATCCAGTAAAATACAGCAGCATACCCAGTGCCCGGTTCCTAGCGCTTAAATGATTGCCGGTATCGTAAAGGCAGTCACGGATCATTTCGGATTCTTCTGGAGTCAGGTACTTGATGTTCTTTTTGCGCTTTTTAATATCCGGCAGGTATGTGACAATTCAACGGGCACTTTCAGTATGAATCCCGAGTTCTGCGCGAAAGATAGACAGGATCTCCTTTTTGTGTGTGTTGCTCAATATGACCATGCCATTGCTGTCGACAAAAAATGACATTACATCATCTTCTGAAATTGTAGCTAAAGTTCTATGGCCTCTTTCCTGCATAAATAGCAAAAAGCGGGAACCTTTTGACAGTCGTTTCTTGATCGTGCTTTCCTTGAGCCCTGCCTCTTCCGCATAGGCTTTATACGTATCTATCACTTCCTGGAATATGGGCAGCAGCTTGAAGTATGAACCCCTAGGGGTGAGCGGCCTTCTTTTCCTTCTGTCAGGGAATACTCCGTCCTCTTCAAAGCGCTGCAGGATGGCATACATGGAGCGCAAGTGATACGCTCTGCCCTCGCTGCACACTTTCTTGCGCCCTGTTTCCACACGTGTGTGGAACATATCTTGGTATGAAACAAAATGATACTTGCTTCTTGTACGCCGGAGCCATTTGATCTCCCACTCAATACGTTTTATGTACTCAGTAGTGTAGCCATCGTCCTTCATG